>JAYEFH010000001.1:0-6526 GCA_034658555.1 Thermodesulfobacteriota bacterium
GTCTTGGGTTGGCTGCAAGGTCTCCACCACCTATACGGGCGGCTACAGTTACTTCCTTTATGATCTTGGAGAAAGCTTTACCACGCTTGGCGTCCAGTGCCGCCTTTTTATGTTTTATTGTGCTCCACTTTGAATGACCGGACATAAGGCCTCCATTTGTTTAATTTTTTCAAGATACTATAAAACCCAAGATTTTTCTAAAAGGCAAGGTGCTAAGATTTTTTCCTTTTTAAATTCAAAATTTAGCATTCAAAATTCAAAATTGTGTATGAATAACCTTTTCGTTCAGACACTAAATGCGTTCAAAAAAACGGCTCAGGTCTTTATCAAGAAAGTGCTTTATTTTTCCAAGGTATCGGCCATGTGTAATCAAGACCTGTCTTCTGGCCTGATTCTCTATGAGTTTATGTATCCGGTGTTTCACCCTGTTCCAGAGATCCTTTTTGTAGGTGGTCTCCAGGGGGATTAAATTATCAAGGTCTTTTAGGGTATTTTTTGTGAATTTGGGAAAGAGTATCCGTTGGACATAAAAAGAAGCTAATGCCACGACCAGCATGGCCCACACAATCGGCCAAAGGAAATGTTCAAAACTCATATTTCCGACCAACAGTGCCCCTGCAAGCGGGGTGTCCGGATAACCGGTTAAAAAATTCATAATCATATCTCCAAAGAAAAAGGCCAGTATGGCGGCCATACCCCATGTGCGGAGAACCCCTTTGAATCTATGAATAAATCGTTTCTGGAAAGCGACCATGGCCTCTATTTCCAAGCCAAGCTCCCTTACAACTCGATCCACTTCCTGGAGTATGTGGTTTAGTCTCATCTTTGGTGCTGAACTCATAGTCTGTTTGAGCTCTTCCCGTTCGTTCATCCATGTTTCAAAGCCCGTTGGAGGCACTTTACCCTCCTGAGGCGCATAGGTAAGATATATCCTGGGTATATCCTTTCTGCCTGTCATCTGTGAAAGGTTCCAGCACAAGGTCCCATAAGACCTCAAAAGGTCGGACACGCTTTCGCATTCATCAATTCGATTCAGTGCGTAAATGACCCTGTCTTCTCCGGTGAAGCCGGGGAGCGTGCTCCGGATGGCCTGATAAGTTTCCTTTATTGTACCCGCCTTATGGGGATCGAACATCAGGATGATGAGATCTGCCAGCTTTGCCAGTTCTCCCACTACACCAAGGTAGTCATAGCCCCTATCCTTTTCTGTGACCGAATCCAGCATTCCCGGGGTATCTATGATGGCAAAATCCTGGAGTGCCGGAGTATTTGTCACCCTTTTTAAACGCATATGGGATAGAAGGCTTTCACCAAAGTGCCTCAGAGGAGCAAAAGGGAGACGCTCATCATTTACCACTGTGCCGCCGGGTACTTCTCCCTCCGGTTCGTTGGGCTCTGGTGCGGCCAGGATAGTAAAGCTGTCATCAGTAGGCGCCTGACCTGTGCGCTGGATCTGGCTTCCCAGGATTTCGTTGATAAAGGTCGATTTCCCGGATGAGTAGTTGCCGATTATAAGGACCACCGGTTTCCATTTAAGGGGAGTAAGCAGGTCCTTGATATCCAGGCCGTAACGCTCAAAAACCGGCCCCATCTTGTTCCGCAATAATTGTTCAAGCTCTTTTGTCAGGGTCTCAGCGGCCTTTCCTGTTTCCATACAGAACTCCTAATAGTCACTTGCATTCCTGATACAAGGGCGATTCTATAGTCATGTTGATTGCAATATAGGCCCTTATTATAGCAATTAACAGCATAGTCACCAATAGTATCGTTGAAAAGTATTTATGCCTGTCCAAAATGTAGTCCATCAATTGGCCTGAGGCTATAGATTTTTAGATAAGATGATGAATGATTCTTCTGGGTTTTTGAAAATTAAACCTACATTTTTAGATACTCCTCTGAAAATATCCTGATAATTTTACACGTGATTATATAAAAAAGTCAGGTATGAACAGATGTTTGATGAAAAGGCTCAAGGAATTGCATCCTCCTGGATGGTTTCACACTTTGTGATCTATCCGAGATATTTGTGGAATTAATGAAAATGTATTCGGCAATATCCCGTAGGGGCAGGCCCCTGTGCCTGCCCTGACAATATGCAACTACAGAGAAAAGGGCAACCACATGGTGCCCCTACAGGATCGTTACTGGATTCGGTGATCGCTCGGATTAGGATGAATACAAGATTTGCCCCTATGTAAGGCATAGTGCCTGAACGAAAATCCCGTATTTTTCGTTGGAACCACTTGTGTTGTCATTTTGACCGAAGGGCAAAATCTGTAAATTTTATAGCTAACAACAGATTTCTCGCTACGTTCGAAATGACACAAATGGGTCGTTTTCGTTCGGGCACTATATATGTCCGAAGACCGGGATACAACGTGATTCGGGTTTCTATATTGCTGGAGGCATCGTCGGCCCGGCCTGGAAGCATAAAAAAAACCGGTACAGCGCAAAAGCCTCTTTTTGTTGTCAATATTTTTTATTTGTGGTATTTAAACGTAAAATAATATAATTACTTGTTGGTAACAAGGAGATAGTAATACGTCGTGCTCTCGCTGAAGAAACAAGCTTGCTGGCAATTGAAGTCAATGCCAAGCTCGACGGTAATCCTCCCGAAAAATAGCGGCGAGATGATTGTAAAAAAATTAGTTAAAAAAGGTACATAATATGGCAATTAACGCAATCATAGTGGACCAACGGGTAATTGATATCGATTCGCGCCGCTTTGCTTCCGTAGAAAAAGCCCTGGTCGAATTGATTACCAACAGCGATGACAGCTATGCCCGGCTGGAAAAGACTAACACACAGGTGACTGGCCAGGTTCGCATCCAGTATGAGCGGCATCAGAGAGGCGCATTGCTGGTGGTCGCCGACCAGGCGGAGGGGATGTCTTTCGAACAGGCCTGCTTTATTTTGTCCTATGGCGCGGCTCATAGCCCCTTGGCGCGTGGCGAGGGCGGCGGGCGCGGTTATTTCGGTCGTGGCTTGAAGCAGGCAGTTTATGGCCTCGGTCACGGCTTGATTGAGACCATTCATGCCGAACGTTTTTCCCGTATTGAGTTATTCCGGAGTGAAAATGGCGGCTACCTGTATGACGATGGGGGCGGTGATCGGTTAGCGAAAGCGGAAGATTATGAGCGGCTGGGCATTGCTGAATGCGGCACCCAGGTGACAATCGTCATTGAAAACATGCATGTGAACATATCCCACTATCGATCCATTGTGCAGGCTGTGGCGAATAATATCTATCTGCGCGATGTGCTGACGCGTCGGAATGTAGAGTTTGTGAACGTGCAGCAAGGCAAAGAGGTGAAGCGCAACAGACAGGTGCATTATGAGGAGCCGCCTGCCATTGTGCTACTGGGTCCCGATCAAGCCGGGCACTTCATGTATGAGCAAAAAGCGTATCCGTTCACCCTCACCCTGAAGCGCGCCCTGGATGTGGAATTAACACCAAGGGGTGATGAGCGGACGAATGGACTGGTTATCCTGTCCGACATGGCAGTACTTGACTGTCAGCTGTTTGAATATGAAAACCAGGTGGGGACGGAGTACCTTTTCGGCACGGTGCGTTGCCCGGCCTTGATCGAAAAACTCGGCCAGGGCGTGGCCATTATCAGCGACGAAAGAGAGGGCTTGAATCGTAAGGACGCCTTTGTGACGGCGTTTTCCCAGGCCGTCAGCAAAATAATCGCGCCCTCTGTGTCGGCAGAGCAGGCAAAACTGAAGCATCTGGAGCATGCCACAACCTCCGACCGAACCAGTCATATGATCGAACACCTGCTCCGACGCATGAATAAGGCGGCAACTCAGGACCTGGGCATCATACTGCCGCCTTATATGGAAACGGCTGCCGTTGATAGGACAGAACATCCAGCTGCACTGCGTTTTACCACGCCTTTTTATTATCGCAAGCTCAATCATCCTTTTCACGTCACCTTGCTGATTGATCCTGGTCAGTTTGCCGGTGATGAGGTATTAGACTTCGATTATACGCTACCCAACTCCATGCGCATCGAACCCACGCCGACGGCGATGCCGGTCCGCGAGTTAAATGATAGGCGGCGGATCGAATGGACGGTTGTGGGCGACGCAGCAGGGGATCATGGAGATATTATGGTGCGGGCGGGAACCTATTGGGCCTTGTGTGAAATAGTTGTGGCAGAACATGCCTCCGGGCATAGTAGCTATGGCGCACCCGGTCATTCCGTGAAAAGAAGGCTGCCACGGGATCATGGTATGGACATGTTCGTTGGGTATGAATTCCGCAATCTGAACAACGAGCTGGACCGAGCGGTGTATAGCCCCAAGGAGCGGAAAATTATCATCAACACCGGTGCGCCGACAGTACAACTGTATGTGGATGGCCGGGGACATTTTCGAGATTCCGCCAGGCTGCTGCTGGCCGAACTTTTCATGGAGGTAATTTCAGATGAGCTGGCCCGATGCTTGATGAAAAAATCAGGCCATAAAGATAATATCGAGGCCTATCACGCCGCCAAGATAGATATCATTCGTCGATACGGCAGTGATATCCATCTTTCTTTCCTGAACATATGAGTCGATAGCAGGGAGTGAATCACCGTATTTTGCCTCTAATACTGTCTTGTAATTTGCATTTCACAGCATCCTTCTTTACCCCCCCCTCTTCCGAAGATATGAGTAAGGTGACAACTCACTCCCTCATACTACAATAACCGAGTTTCGACTTGACGTTCCGCGAAATGCCTTTATTCCTCTGTCGCAGGGGTTATTCGCCGAGCCAGTGAGGAGGCAGCGCGTAGCATAAAAACCCATGAAAAATAAGAACTGATTACCAGTTGAAGACAATATTCTCAGCTCACCATGGGTCAAAGAAAAGCTGTGAAACCTTTAGGTAGTATCGGTAGGAATTGTGGCAATGTTGCTCAAGTCCGCCAGAAACGGCATGGACTCCAAGGGCCGGTCCAGGATCTCTTGAAGAAAGGCGGTAAGATCAAGCCGGTTTCCATTGTACCACCAGCGACGGAGGATGCTGCCGGTCTCAGAATTCATAATCCAATCCTCTCCTATTGCATCGTTCAGGTATTCACAAAGACAGGCAGCTCCCATAAAGGCCTGGAAGTAGTCCAGTGAGTAGAAGTCAGGCATGAGATCAAAGAGATAGGTCTCAGGGTCATAGTAAAAGCAGGTCTCCCTTTCCATCACTTTTGAGTAAAGGGCTTGCCCCTTTTTCAGGCGGCCAAGACGGAAGTTTTCCACCTCAATAACCAGTTTCGCAGCGTAACGGCGGGTCAAGGTTAGCAATTTCAGGACATGGGCACGCGAGACGGTCTGAGCATTTTCAGCAGTCAGCCTCAGTATTTCCCGAAGAAACTCCCTGGACATGCACATTCTCTGAAAAAGAAAGGCAAATGCCTCTGATAGGGCACCTGACTGAAAGAAGTCCTTTTCTTCAGGAGGTAACGCTGGGTCTGTGTAGATGAAACTCATGGCATGACCCAGCTCGTGGAAAAGTGATTCCATATCCAACCATCCCTGAAGTGGCCCTACAATGACGTGCACCTCTCCCGGTATATCCACAGGGATACAGTAGGACTGCCTTCCGGGTATGCCTTCCGAATGGATATGGAGCGCCGGATTCCCGATAAGGTCCATTCCCCATTTGCGGAAAAAGCCCATGATCTTGTCTATGCTGATTTCCTGGGGAAATAGGTGGTCCAGATAACGAAGCCCTAAGAGGTAAATGGCATCAAAACGGGAGGCATCCTTCAAGGACAGGCCGGTAACTTTGTTTAGCCAAGGATCAACAAGACCTCTGTATGTCTCTCTGGTTTCACTGAGAAAGTCCTGGGCATGAGAACCTGACTCTGTCAGCGAGACGTCCCTTTTTTCTTCGCAAAAGGCTATATATTCAGGATAACCAAGGTCGTGCTCCAGAACATTTAAAAGGGCCTTCCACGAGACATAACTGAAAGTGGCTAGAAAGGCGCAAATAGAGCGCACTTCCTTGGTTAGTGCACTCCTGGCCTGGTTATCACCGGTTTCCTGGCACCACGTGATTACTTCGGTAAACGGGACATCCCGGGCATTCACCTTGGCCTTGGCTCCCCGCATCCATGTATTCAGCACAGCCTGAAACGGCTCAACCTTTGGCCGGATAAAATGATCAATAGCCTGGTAGTAAACCCGGCCGGCAAATCCCGCTGTACCAAAGGCGTGTTTTATTTCCTCAACGTCCGCCAAGTCCATGGGACCAGGAGGGTCATTCCGGGTCTGCTTTAATCCAAGATGGAGAGAAAGGTCACGCCTCCTCATTTTCCTGGTCATAGCCAGAAGCTTTTCCGTCCATTCACGGCGGACCTGGCTCTGAAGTTCTGAAGTAGTCATTTATGTCTCATTCATTATTTCCCTGTAAGTACTAATTGTCATAGACTAAAATTCTTCATCAGGAAACAACGAAGAAATCCTGACATGCAGGATACATGAGATCTCGGTTTTCTTCATCACTTTATAGGTCTGAAGAGAAAGGAGATCGACGATGACA
>JAYEFH010000002.1:0-6488 GCA_034658555.1 Thermodesulfobacteriota bacterium
GCCTCTTGAAAAAGGCCTGCCAGTTTTTGATTGTCTTCAACTATCAGGATGTTGT
Source organism: Thermodesulfobacteriota bacterium (assembly GCA_034658555.1). Taxonomy (GTDB): domain Bacteria; phylum Desulfobacterota; class Dissulfuribacteria; order Dissulfuribacterales; family UBA3076; genus UBA3076. The sequence goes on from JAYEFH010000002.1 coordinate 56, forward strand.
ACTTCATGATAATATAATCTGGAATTTCTTTTTTTGATAATTCTGCCGAACACTTCATTAGACTTTACGGACAATAGAATCATTTGCATAAGTTCCAGTGGGAAAAAATTATCCGGCTATTATTATCCGTAATACTGAGATTATCCCGTTTATGAATGCAAATTTTCGTAAAAAGACAATAGCTGCCATTGATCTTGGCTCTCAGACCTTCAGGCTGGCTGTGGTCCGAATTGTGGATAATAGGCCCCAAGTCCTTGCATCCGAACTCAGAAATGTGAGGTTGGGCCAAGGTCTTGCCGCTAATGGAAGACTGACTGAAAATGCCGTAATAAGGGGAGTTGAAACGCTTCGAGATTTCCGCAATGTCCTTGATAAATTCAGAGTCTCTGATGTAATAGTCTGTGGCACGGCTGCCCTGAGAAACGCTGCAAATGCCGGAGAGTTCCTGGATCTGGCAGAGGCGGAAGGATTTAATGTAAAAATATTATCAAGCAACGAGGAAGCCTCTATATCGGTCATGGGCGTGCGTACCACATTACCTGCCATAAGCGCTCCCTTTTTGGTCGTTGATGTTGGTGGAGGAAGTAGTGAAGTTGTGTTGGTTGTGAGCAACAATATATTATTTAATCAGAGCCTTAATATTGGGGCTGTTAATCTTACAGAAAAATTTATCAGGACAGATCCCCCGTTTCCCAAAGAGCTTAAAAAACTCATATTTCATATCAGGCAAAAGCTAACGGACTTATCTGCTAAACTTCCCCAATCCCCCAAAGCTGTAATAGGAGTTGGTGGAACTGCTACTACATTGGCGGCCATAGCACTAGGCATGGAAAAGTATGACCCTCAACGAATAAGAGGATATGCCCTCGGGTCTCAAGAGCTTGATAAATTGTGGAACTTTCTAACGGGCATGAAAATTCATGCGAGAAGGAGTATATCCGGGCTTGAATCCAAACGAGCAGATATTATCTTAGCAGGAATAGCAATATTTCGAGAAATATTACATATAACTGAATTCAAGGAATTGACTGTTAGCGATGGTGGGCTTTTACTTGGCCTTTTAACAAGTCTAATTGAAAAGGAGTCTGATAACCATGCTGAACCACCCAATACCAGGGGCCTATACATTTGATGATTTGCTGTTGTTACCGGCTTTCTCCAGCGTTCTGCCGACAGAGGTAGATATTTCCACTCAGCTCACACCTGAAATTCGTCTTAATATTCCCATGATGAGCGCAGCCATGGACACGGTCACTGAAGCCCAAGCTGCCATTAGCATGGCCCGAGAGGGTGGTATCGGCATTATCCATAAGAATATGCCTGTTGAGATCCAGGTAAGGGAGATTGAGAGGGTCAAAAAATCTGAAAGCGGCATGATCGTGGCACCTGTGACGGTCTCACCGGATCAGCGAATCTGGGATGTACAACAGATAATGCGTGAGTATAGAATATCAGGCGTACCGGTATTGGAAGGAGAAAAACTGAAGGGTATTGTCACAAACCGGGATCTGCGATTCGAAACAAACTGGGATCTCAAAGTCAGCGAGGTAATGACAAGAGAAAACTTGGTTACAGCCCCTGTCGGGATCACTCTTGAAGAATCAAAGGCTATCTTACATAAGCACCGTATTGAAAAACTCCTGGTAGTGGACGACGAAGGAAATCTCAAGGGCCTGATCACGATCAAGGACATAGAAAAAATCAAGAAATATCCAATGTCCTGCAAGGATGACATCGGTCGCCTTAGGGTTGGTGCTTCAGTAGGTGTGGGTGAAAACTGTCTGGCACATGTGGAGGCCTTAATTAAGGCCGGTGCGGATGTGGTAGTTATAGACTCGGCCCACGGGCACTCTAAAAACGTGATCAATGCGGTATCTGAAATCAAAAAGACCTTTCACAATGTCCAGGTAATTGCGGGGAATATTGCCACCGCAGAAGCTGCCGAGGCCCTGTTTAAGGCCGGTTCCGACGCCGTAAAGGTCGGGGTGGGACCGGGCTCCATCTGCACTACCCGAGTTATTGCAGGTGTAGGCGTACCGCAACTGACTGCTATCCATAACTGTGCTGTTGTAGCACAAAAAAACGGGAAAACCATCATAGCTGATGGAGGTATCAAGTTTTCCGGTGACTTGACAAAGGCCATAGGGGCCGGAGCCCATTGCATCATGATAGGAAGTCTGCTCGCCGGCACGGATGAAAGTCCGGGAGATTTGGAACTTTATCAGGGACGACGATACAAGGTATATCGCGGCATGGGCTCGCTGGGGGCTATGAAAGATGGCAGCAAGGACCGATATTTCCAGGAAAGTGTCAGAACAGAAGCAAAGCTGGTTCCTGAGGGAATTGAAGGTAGAGTACCATATAGGGGTCCGATTTCCGCCACTATTTACCAGCTCGCTGGAGGGTTGAAGGCCGGCATGGGGTATATTGGCTGCAAAACCATAGAGGAACTCAGGCAAAATGCCCGCTTTGTACGCATAACTCCTGCAGGTCTAAAAGAAAGCCACGTCCATGATGTTATAATAACTAAAGAGTCACCAAACTATTGGATTGAACACTAAATCTCTTGCCCACGCCCCTTATCCGGGCCTGAGTAAAATTTTCTCCACTTCAACATAAAGCGACCCTTAAGATGGCCGGGAACCATCGATCCCATTTGCTGTGCCACTCGGCTCAAAGCCGGATAAAGACATGACTCCCCGAGCAACGGACTATTCGATGGTAAAAAAATGGTCAACATAAATATAATGATTCCTGCCAAAACTAAGCCTTTGGCAAGGCCCACAACAGCCCCCAGAAGCCTGTCAATCCAACCTAGCCTGAGGGCCTTGAACATTTTTTGAACTATGATCCCAACAATAAAAATAACAAGATATACCAAAAAAAATATTAATAGAAATGAAATAAAAGACCGCCACATCTCATCCTGTATCCATGGTGAAAGCCTTAATGATATGGATGGAAAACGGTGGATAGCCACCCAAAACCCGAGTATTACGCCAAGAAGGGAAGCAAATGACCTGCTAAAGCCTGTCCAGAGACTATGGCAAACGAAAATAACAAGCATTCCCCCCAGGAAAACATCAAGCCAGTTAAAATGTAAGGAACTAAAATATAAATCCATGATTCACCTTTAGCCTATAATCTTTTCGGCAATACGGGTTGATTCATTCAGACTATCTTCAAGATTTCTTCGGAATTCCTCTATCCGTACTCCTTTTGCGTCCGGCGGTACTGAAATCGGAGGTCCGTATACCATAACCACTTTGCTTCCGGGAAATGGAAGGATTGTACGGTCCCAACTGTTAAATCTAAAGGCCGGCCTGGCAGCAAAACCAGTCGGCACCATAGGCACTCCTGTCTCCCTGGCCAGAACGACTGCGCCTTTCTGGGCTATCCTTGCCGGCCCTTTTGAGCCGTCAGCCACTATGCCGGCATTACACCCATTCTGCCGCATTATCCTGGCCATTTCCTTGATAGCTAAAAGCCCTCCTTTATGTCTAGAGCCACGTACTGGAATCTGCCCCCAACTATTTAAGGACCTTGCTACCCATTCCCCGTCGGAACTGCCACTCACCATAATAACCCCAGGGTGACGTCTAAAACAAAAAAGGGTATATATCAAGCTTGCATGCCATAGGGCTATTATGGCAGGATGACCAAGCTCAAGCAGAGGCCTTATGGCATTTTTCCCAACAGCAGTGAACCTGCAAGAGGCCAACCACAATTCAACAAAGCGGAACAATACTGCATGCATCCCCGACCACGGTTTATTAACTATAGTGGTCGAAGAATCTGTTATGGACTCTCGCACTTTCATAAGGCATGAGGTAACATGTAGTGACATGTTGATCAAGCTTGAGGAAAAACATGAACAAGAAATTGAACTTTGAGAAAGCCCTTAAAGAACTTGAAGGATTAGTAAAACAACTGGAAGAAAGTGATCTCCCACTGGAGGAGGCGCTGAAAACCTTTGAAAATGGGATAAATCTTTCCAGATACCTGGCCAAGTGCTTGGATGACGCAGAAAAGCGAATACAGCAGCTTTCACTGAACGAAAACGATGAGCCTATGTTAAAGGTCTGGGAAGGAAATAGTGAAGTCCTTTGACCTAAGCACATATCTGAAAAAGCAACAGGACCTGATTAACTCCGCTCTGGATAAGCGGCTTCCCAAGCCGCATGGCCCTTCAGGTCCGGTGTTTGAGGCCATGAGATACAGTATGATATCCGGCGGAAAGAGGGTAAGACCGATTTTGCTTCTGGCCGGGGCCCAAGCTGTAGGCAGCGACCGGAAAGCGCTTCTTCCTGCGGCCTGCGCCCTTGAATGCGTCCACACTTATTCCTTAATTCATGATGATCTTCCTGCCATGGACAATGACGATTTGAGGAGGGGCAGGCCCACCTGCCATAAGGTCTATGGTGAGGCCGTTGCCATTCTTGCAGGTGATGGCCTTCTCACCTATGCCTTTGAACTCATTTGTAAGCTGGAGCCGACACAAAATATATCTCCCAGCTTACTCGGTAAAGCAATTTTTCTTCTTGCGAAGGCTGCGGGTGTCTCCGGAATGGTCGGAGGCCAAACTGCGGATATATTAATGGAGGGACGCCCGGTGGATGCGGAAACCCTTTCATTTATACACAGCCATAAAACCGGAGCACTGATAAGGGCGTCTGTGGAGATCGGGGCATTACTGGGTGAGGGAAACGATGAGGAACTAAAGCATCTGAAAAGATATGGCGAATTTCTGGGACTCGCCTTTCAGATTAAAGACGATCTTCTGGATGTGGAAGGAAACCGGGAACTTCTCGGAAAGCCGGTAGGCTCGGATAATCGCAAACAAAAGGCCACATATCCGGTTCTTTTTGGACTTAAGGAAACCAGAAGAAGGGCTCAGGAACTTCTTAACCAAGCCATCTCCGAATTGGAACTTTTTGATGATAGCGCTGAGCCTTTACGGGCAATAGCCCGATATGTAGTAGAAAGAGACAGATAATAAGGAGCATAAATTCGATGTCAGATCTGCTTGAATCTGTAAAAAGTCCCCAGGAAATAAAAAACTTCAAGCCCAAGGAACTTATCCAGCTTGCTTCTGAAATCCGCCGCAAAATCATAGAAACCGTGGCAGAAACCGGGGGACATCTGGCCTCCAGCCTTGGTGTAGTAGAATTGACTATAGCCCTGCACTATGTCTTCGATGCCCCGAAAGACCGAATAATTTGGGATGTAGGGCATCAGGCCTATGCTCACAAACTGCTTACCGGAAGGGTGGATAATTTCCATACATTACGTCAGGACGATGGGATAAGCGGCTTCCCCAAACGCGGTGAAAGTCCTTACGATACCCTTGATACCGGCCACAGCAGCACGTCTATTTCGGCTTCTCTTGGAATGGCTACCGCCCTGGACCTTAAGGGTAAGGACTCCAAGGTAGTGGCAGTAATTGGAGACGGCTCAATGAGTGCCGGCCTTGCCTTTGAAGCACTGAACAACGCCGGCCATCTGAGAAAAAACCTTACTGTCATATTAAACGACAATGAAATGTCTATCTCCCCAAACGTCGGAGCACTGTCAGCTTTTCTGAGCAGAAAGCTGACAAGCCGCCCGGCAACCCGGCTTAAGAAGGAAATTGAATCGTTTCTCAAGCGCTCGGGCGTTGGTGAAAACATATGGGCAATGCTGAAGCGTAGTGAGGATTCCTTAAAGGCACTACTAACTCCCGGAATGCTCTTTGAGTCCTTGCAATTTGAGTACTTAGGTCCGTTGCCGGGCCACCACCTGAAATCCCTGATTGATACACTTAAGAACGTGCGCACTATACCCGGGCCGGTGCTGGTCCATGTGCTTACCAAAAAAGGTAAGGGTTATCCTCCAGCGGAACGTCGTCCTGACCTCTTCCATGGCGTTGGCCCTTTTGAAATCTCAACCGGAAAGCCAAAGTCTTCATCTGGACCCAAACCGCCTTCCTATACAAACATCTTCAGCCAGACACTTGTGCGCCTTGCCAAGGAAGACCCAAGGATCGTGGCAATCACAGCGGCCATGCCTGCCGGCACCGGACTCACCGCCTTTGCGAAAGAAATTCCGAATAGATTTTTTGATGTGGGAATTGCAGAACAGCATGCCGTGACTTTTGCAGCAGGCTTGGCACTGGAAGGACTTAGACCAGTGGTGGCAATCTACTCCACCTTCCTCCAAAGGGCCTATGATCAGATCATCCATGATGTTTGTCTGACCAATCAGCCTGTGATTTTTGCAATTGACAGGGGAGGACTCGTGGGCGAAGACGGACCTACCCATCACGGTGCCTTTGATCTCTCTTTTCTGAGGGCCATTCCAAACATCGTTGTAATGGCTCCCAAGGACGAAAATGACCTCCAGCACATGCTTTACACCGCATTTAAACACGATGGACCTGTGGCTATCCGGTATC
>JAYEFH010000003.1:0-6488 GCA_034658555.1 Thermodesulfobacteriota bacterium
GCAAGCTCTTTCAGGCCAAGCAGGCTCTCAATGCCTTCCTTGAGAGTAACGAAATAAAACACTGTGCCAAAAAAGACGAAGAAGGCAATTGCATAGAAGAAGAGTACAGTCTCAACATGGGATTTGCCACATACATGTCAGCAAGGATTCCCCGTGTCAGGGCGAAGTATTACCGGAAGACATCGTTTGACATCAATGACCGCTGTCGCGCGTATTACTGGAGAGTCAGGGATACATATTCGGATTTCTATGACGTTAATGGCCCGGAAGATGGGTATGACATTACTGCATGGGGAACAACGTATGACAATGTGGCAGAGGGAAATTCGATTGACCGGTTGTACTATGAAGGCTATTGCAATGAGCAGACAATTCACTATACGGTAACGGATATCAGCCCCAGCCCCACGGATTCTCTACCGAATCGCTATCGTATTAGACTTTCAGGTGTATATGATTATTATACCTGGCTCTATTTTGATGTCAGTGACTGTAGTGAGTGCGATGGTTACCCGTATCCCGCCACCTTCAATGATGGAGATTATACATGGACCAGGGCCGGCGGATGCGATGCAAAGCATCCGCCTGGTTGCGTAGCGGGAGGACAGGGCTCATACTACGAAACCCGTTATACGAACAATTACGGGAATTATAGTGAAACAGACCCGGCAAAACCAAGATATATTAATAAAGATACCCTTATGGTAACCCCATATAGAGGCGAGTGTAACGGCAGTTGGTGGTGTTCGGGTTGTGACCCTGATCCTGAGGCAGGGGAGTGGACCCTTGTCACAGCCACAATTAACAATGTGGTTATTGATTCTTCCGGGACTATCGAGGATATCGAGCCCAACACCTTTGATTATTCCTATTTCAGGTACCCGGGTGAGGGGACAGATGACAGACCTCATGCATGGAGCTACAGAACAACAGCCGATGGTTATGTCTATAAATATCGTACATCCAATTCCAACGCGTCGACCTGGGGTGATGCAATACGGAACGATCCATTTTTTCCGGCTACCGTTGGTGACGAGCAGGCAAATCATGCCGGAGACGACCAGGTGGTTTTTGTAAATCTTCCGGCATATGATGATGCTGATGCTCATAAAGGTGATGATGTGACCGGTCGGAATATAGCCAAGGCATTGAATTACATCAGCCTTGCCAGGGTACACAATCCTTATCATGGCTCAACATGGTCCATGCGGTACGATTATACAATGATGCCGTATACCGGGTCTTTAGCACCCAATGCCAGTACAGCCCTTACAGGAAAGGGTACGCCCCTTGGGGCCTCTCTGGAAAACGCAAAGGAATATTATGAAAGCTATTTGGATCAGGATGTTTACACCCAGGGAGGGTGCCGGAAGAATTATGTAATCCTTCTGACAGATGGTCTGGAGACATGTGATGGAGACCCTGTTGCCGCGGCTGAGGCCTTAAATACCCCCCTGATTCCCGACTCAGCTAACTCTACGGTTAAAACATACGTAATCGGTTTTGGATTGGATGATGCCAGCAAGGAGACTCTAGATACTATAGCTGAAGCCGGAGGTACAACACAGGCTTATTTTGCCGCTGATGTAGAGGAACTGACAGAAGTGCTTGTCTCGGACATTTGGTCTGATATCTCCGAAGATTCATATACCCGTTCAGCTCCGGTAGTTAGTCGCCTTCTCGAAGAAGGCGATGAACTAAAGATATATTATGCATATTTTGATCATCCTGTATGGCGTGGGCATTTGAGGGCATATAATCTCAATGAAGACGGGACCTATGGTGATCCGATCGCAGGATGGACAAGTAGCTGCGATGAAGATTTGGAAGCTGATGCAGATGCAGGGTGCGAAATAGCAAGCCAAAGCAGCCGCATCATATATACAATGGACAGTAATGGAAACAGGATTGATTTCTCTCCTGCAAATATCTCTGATCTGAAAGCCTTCGTGAACCCGGATGGTGAAGATATTAACGGCAACAATGTTGCTGACGAAAATGCGGATGCAGAAGTTGTAATAGAATACGCCATCAACCCGGGGTATGATAACGGCGAGTATGCAGGGACCCGTGATCCATACTGGCCCTTGGGAGACATATACAACTCAGTCCCTGTGGTGATCACAAAACCAAAATTTAATATCTGCTACAAAAAAGGGTATTGCGATGAGGCTGACGACGACAACGTCACCCATGATGGATTCAAGACTACTCATGCATCCAGGGATACAATAATCTATGTCGGCGCGAATGACGGGATGCTGCACGCCATAAATGAAAGCAATGGCCGGGAAAGATGGGGCTGGATCCCGAGATGTGTGCTGGGAACCCTGCATGAGTTTAAGGATGGGCACAGGTTTACAGTGGATCTGTCTGCCAAGGCCTCAGACGTTGATTTATCAGACAATTGTACAGGGACAGACTGGAAGACAGTTCTTGTCGAAGGCCTGAGAAAGGGTGGAAGTCACTATTTTGCCCTTGATGTGACAGACCCGGATGACCCGCAGCCGATGTGGGAGATAACAGACGACAGCATGGGCAAGACCTGGTCGGTCCCGTCATTCGGTTGTATCAACATCAACGGCATGGCCACAAACGTTGTGTTTGTCGGAGGAGGTTATTCTACCACTGAGAACAAGGGAAACAGGGTCTATATTTTAAAGGCAGGCACAGGAGAAATTCTATCGGAGATTGAGGTGGGCGGTGCCGCTAATAACGTGCCGTCGCAAATTCTTGCCATGAGATACCTCTTGAACAAAAAAGGTGAACCTGTGGACTATGTTAACAGAGAGCCGGTTGATCCCAAGCTTAAGGGTTTTATTGAGGTTGCCTATTTTGGGGACACAAGTGGGACCCTTTATAAGATTATGGACCTCAATGCGGACAGTGATTGGTCTCCTGAGGCAGAAGTGCTTTATAAGCCTGAGAACCCTCGGCCCATATATCATAGACCTGCTGTGGTGGATGTTTGTAAGACCTGTACCAGGCGGTTTATCCTTTTCGGAACAGGGGATGAGAATGACCCTATAGACGGATCATCGCAGGACTATTTCTATGAGATTGAAGACCGTGCATACGATGGTAGTGCAAATGGACCGGATCATGGCTCACATGATAATAAGAGCCAGAAAGATGACGGATTGTTTCGCATGACCTGGATGTCCACCCTGTCACAAGGGGAAAAGGTGTTTTCCGATCCTGTCACCTATCGAAATGTGGTGTACTTTACTACCTACCAGCCGCAGGGTGGATGCGCAATGGGGTTCAGTTACTTATACGGATTGACTACCACCCAATGTGGGTCTGAGGGTGGAGAAGGAGGTCTGGAGTATGGTTTGGATGACGAGCCTCTTGATCCGCACGAGGGAAAACTGGATTTGGGAATAGGCATTGCCACCTCCCCGGTAATAGCCCCTCCCATGATGTATATCCAGATACCAAGAGGAGGAGGAGGAGACATGGACCCACCTGTTGCAATCCAAGTTCCTGTAGATTCCGGGACCCTCTTATACTGGCGTGAAGGTTATTGAGTAGAAATTGCCTAAAACCCGTTGTAGGGGCGAACCTGTGTATTCGCCCGTTGTTTGGGCAGACACGCAGGTCTGCCCCTACAAAATGACGCACGATGGCCGGAATATGGAACAGGTCTGCCGATGTGTAACCGCACAGTTGAAATTTTTCTGCCGGAAAAAACGCGAAAATAATTTCTCAAAAGCACTAAACCTGATATTGTCATAAAGAATCCTGAATGTTAGTCTTACATTCATGGAATTTATACCAAAATGGCTGGCATGGGAGATAACCAGACGCTGCAACCTTCACTGTGTACATTGCAGATCTTCATCAGAGCTGGAAGCAAAAGAACATCCTGACTTTTCCACCTCAGAGGCATTCAGTATCCTGGATGACATAGCGAGCTATGCCAAGCCTGTGGTAGTCCTCTCAGGCGGAGAGCCGCTGTTAAGAGAAGACGTATTTGACATTGCCGGTTATGGCACCAAAAAGGCCCTGAGGATGTGCCTTGCCACCAACGGCACCTTTGTAACCCCGGAGGTCTGCACCAGGATAAAGGATTCCGGCATATGCATGGTTTCTCTCAGTCTTGACGGAGCCACGGCCGAAGTCCATGACGATTTCCGCCGGCAACCGGGCGCCTTTGAATACGCCATCAATGCCGCCAGGCTTTTCAGGGAACATGGCATAAGCTTTCTGATCAATTCTTCCTTTACTCGCAGGAACCAGGAGGAAATCCCCAAGGTTTACAGACTAGCCAAGGAACTAGGGGCTACTGCGTGGTATATGTTCATGATTGTCCCAACCGGGCGGGGAAAGGAAATCATGGAAGAGCTTATCTCCCCTGAAGACTATGAGACCCTGCTCAACTGGCATTACGAGATGGAAAAAAAAGAAAAAGATATTCTTGTCAGGCCTACCTGCGCGCCGCATTACTACCGGATTCGTCTCCAGAGGGCCAAGGAACAAGGCGAAAGGGTAAAGCACAGGAGCCTCAAGTTTTCCACCGGAGGCTCCAAGGGCTGCCTGGCAGGTCAGTTGATTGCACTTATCGACGTAGACGGAAACGTGCTTCCTTGCAGTTACTTCCCTTTACCGGCAGGAAATATCAAAGAACACTCCTTTAAGGAGATTTGGGAAGAGAGCACTCTTTTCAAGGAACTAAGAGATTTTTCTTCCTACAAGGGACGCTGCGGTGCCTGTGAGTATATCCGGGTTTGCGGAGGGTGCAGGGCCAGGGCTTACGCAATCCACGGTGATTATCTTGCTGAAGAGCCTTTCTGTAACTACGTGCCGAGAAAGATGAGAAAGAAGGGCTGATAGCTCATAGCTCATGGCTGATAGCTCATTGGAAAAAAATGTACTCAGCAACTATGAACTATGAACTAACTTTCATACGTAGGTGTATAGCATGAAAGTTTGGGAGGACAGGATGAATGAAGGCTTTTTAAGGGCCTGTAATGGCGAGGCCGTCAGGCCGGTGCCTGTCTGGCTCATGAGGCAGGCCGGGAGATACCTTCCCGCCTATCAGGAGATCAGAAAAAAAACAGACTTTCTCACCCTCTGCAAGACCCCGGAGCTTGCGGCAAAGGTTACCATCCAGCCGGTTGATATCCTGGGGGTTGACGCAGCCATACTCTTTTCCGATATACTGATCCCCCTGGAGTGCATGGGAATAGGGCTTGATTTCCACGAGGGGAGGGGACCTGTCTTGAATCCTCCCGTAAGGACCGAGCAGGACCTTGAAAAGCTTCATACTATAGATCCGGATGCCGATGTATCATTCGTACTTGAGACCATCCGGATCTTGAGGAAAGAACTTAGCGGCAAAGTCCCGCTGATAGGTTTTTCAGGGGCACCCTTTACCCTTGCGACGTATATGATAGAAGGAGGTACCTCCAAGAGCTTTGTAAATACAAAAAGGATGCTGTTTGAGTCTCCGCATCTCTTTTCACGCCTCATGGACCTCCTGACCGAAGTGGTCCTTTCTTACATCAAGGCCCAGATCAAGGCGGGAGCCCAAGCCATACAGGTATTTGATACCTGGGCAGGGACACTGACCAGAGAGGATTACGAAAGACACGCCCTCCCATACGCAACACGCATCTTTAAAGGACTTGAAGGTTCAGGAGTGCCCTTTATCTACTTTGTCTATGACGGAGGGCATGTCCTTGAAATCATACGTGATTCAGGTGCCGAGGTCATAGGGCTGGATTGGCGCACGGACATCGAAACCGCCATATCAAGACTTGGACCCGATGCCGTAGTTCAAGGAAATCTGGATCCATGTGCCCTATTTCTTCCTGAGCATGAGCTAAGAACCAAGGTGGATTCCGTATTGCGCCAAGGACGTAAAGCCAAGGCTCATATCTTTAATCTGGGGCATGGTATCCTGCCTGAAATACCTCCTGAAAAAGCCAGGCTTTTGGTAGAACTGGTCCACGAGTTGTCTTCCTGATGATAGGGATAGTTTTTCTTAACATGGGAGGGCCTGATTCCCTGGCTACAGTGAGGCACTTTCTTTATAACCTCTTTTCAGACCGGGAAATTATTCAATTGGGCCCGCGCTTTTTGCAGCCCCTTATTGCCTGGGCAATATCCATGCGGCGGGCCCCGAAGAGCCGGGCTGCATACGCAAAGATTGGGGGCATGAGTCCGCTTGCCGGAACAACCAGGGCACAGGCCAAGGCCGTTGAACAACTGCTTAATAATAAATTACAGGAAAAGGTATTTTGCCTTGCGGGAATGAGATACTGGACCCCCCGGACCCCGGACGTCCTACATACTATGAAAGACAGGGGTATCTCTAAGGTGCTGGGCCTTTCTCTTTATCCACACTATAGCCGGGCTACAAGCGGTTCTTCCATAGGGGAGCTTGAAAGATGCGCAGGAAGGCTTGGGCTTGAAACCCATGTCATAGACAGCTTCCCGGATCATCCGGGTTATGTCGAGGCCCTGGCGGATGTTGTGCAAGA
>JAYEFH010000004.1:0-6477 GCA_034658555.1 Thermodesulfobacteriota bacterium
CGCACAGTCCCTGTTTACATCGCCGGATTTGTTGTAAACAGTGAATAAATCACAGAGGCCACCCTGCCATACCACCTCGCTGTCTTCGTCTTCCTCCTGGGATGACCAGTTTATAGGCCCGTAAAACGCCTCCTGACCAACACCATTTACCAAAAGCAGTTCATCCAACAAGTGAAATGGACCATTAGCAGGATAGTACGGAGGAGACCTGTCTTGGTAGACATCATCCTCTGCCCCGTGCAGCCTTGTCAGCTTATCGGAATCTTTCCAGTCCAAGATACCATCCACTATAGTATCTGCTGCCTCAAGCTCCTCATCTCCCAGAATTGCCCTCACTACCTCCCTGACCTGATCCTCTGAACTGTTATTAAGATCAAGCTTTCCATTCTCATCTTGCAGGATAAAACAGGCATCTCTGCCTCCAAATCTCACTTTATACACACTCCCGTCAGCAAAAAGACCGTCCTCTGCTTCTTCCTTGTCGGTTCCGGGAGGAGACAATTTGCTCGCTGCAAGAAGCAGTAAAGACCTCGCAGCCTCCCGGCCCTGCAGGACATCCCATGCTTGTTGACCCAGGTTCCTGCGGATTCTGGCCTCAACCGCATAGAAACCACCAACCAGTGTAAGCAGGGTCAACACCCAGAGAACCAATACAAGAACCGTACCTTTCTGTTCATTCACTTTAAACCAGTCACTATTCCTTCAATCAACAATCCCAAGGGGCTTTGTATAAAAAATCCGCCAGGTGGTTGCAGGCTCCTCGGCATCATCGGAAAAAGCCAAGCCCATGGCTACCGCCTCGGGCACCTTGCCCTTTTTATTCCAGCCATCCGGCCAATCATCAGGGGCGGATTCATCCTGCAATGTACCCTGATATGTAAAGGCCAGAGAATCTATCCCATCTACAAGCGAAAGGCCCCAGCCCTGTTTCATCAGGTCTTCTTTATCTTCCGAGTCTATGCTGTCAGGGAGGGACTTTTTCAAATCTTCGGGCCTGGTGATGACCTTCTGAGCATAGATAAGTTTTTTCCCCCTCTCATCAAAACGATAAACCACCTTGAAAAGACCACCTGCCTGAGAGCCTAACGGCACATGGGTAGTCACAAATGAGATCTCGTTCTCCTCACCGTTAAACTCAGAAAAATCCTTTAAATCAGATCCATCCTCTCTCACCACGGCCCTGAGCTGTCTGCCCAAAAGTCCTTCAATAGCGGATACAACCATTAAACCTTCGTTAACCTCTTTCCCCCTGCTGTAAGCCCTCAGTCCGGTACGAACAGACATGGAAAGAATAAGAACCAAAACAGCAATAAGAGAGACGGAGATCAAGAGTTCAAGGAGTGTGAAGCCTGATGAGAATTTGGTGATTTGGTGATTTGGTGATTTGGTGATTAATTTTTTCCTCATATCTTCTCTGCGGGTATCCAGCCAGTCAATACAAAGGGATGAGCATTATACGGAGGTTGTACGGTAAGAACAAGCTCCTTAAGCTCAGGTATTTCAATCTCTTTCTCTTCCTGGTCCTGATCCTGGTCCTGATCCTGATCCTGGGCTGTTATCTTCAAAACCAGGTCCCTAGTCTCAACCTTATAGCTCCACCCGGGATGGTCTTCTACGTCCTCCTCACTTGAAGACAAGGATTCAAGCTCATTGGCCATTCCATAAAGCACAGACTCTGCTATGGTTGCGGCCTGTCTGGCCATATCGCCCCTAAATGCCTGCCTGTGTCCCTGTGCAAAGCCCGAAAGCAACACCCCGAGCGAAATACCCATTATTGCCGTGGCAACCAGGACCTCTATGAGGGTAAAACCTGATGAGGATTTGGTGATTTGGTGATTTGGTGATTTGGTGATTGTCACGATAAAATGCGCTCCATACGTATCAGCCCCAGAAACCTGTCTATCACTATCCGGTCCAGACGACCTCCTTCCCATCTGAGGTCAATTTCCCCACCGCTTGAACTTCCATCAGGATAAAAGGTCACGGCATGAACACCTGGTTCCACTTTCCCAACTCCTTCGCCTTCCACCTTTATGGACTCTGGAATATTCTGCAATTTGCGGCCTTCAATACAAAAGGTCCTGCTCTCTCCATCAATAAAAAACCTGACTGCCTCGCCCCTACCCAGGCTTGCGGACTTAGCCCGGACCAGGGTCTGAGTAAATGACTGAATAAAACGATTCTCTTCAGACCGAAGTATCCCTCCGGCAACAGACACAAAAACCAGAGAACTAAAAATGCCTATCAGTACCAGCACTACAAGGAGTTCTATAAGCGTAAAGCCCCTTGAGCTTCCACCCTTATAAAGCCACATCGTTAATACCAAATATAGCAAGGAGCATAGACAGGATAATCCCGCCGATTATAATCCCCATCAGTACTATGGTTATAGGTTCCACCAGTGACAAATAGACCTTGGTATCGTGCTGGATCTTTTCCTCAAGATCATCTGCAATCTTTAAAAGCATAGGCCCCATAGCCCCGGTTTCCTCTCCGACAGCCACCAGGTGTACCATAAGCGACGGAAAGACCTTTTCCTGTTTCATAAGTTGGCTGAGACTCTTTCCCTGACGGACCCCTTTATACAAATCATCCACAGCACTCCGAATAACGCTGTTTGACACTACTTCTCCCGAAAGGGAAATACCCTTGAGTATGGGAACACCGCTCTCAAGCAAAGTGCCAAGGGTGCGGGCCAGACGGCCAAGTTCTATCTTCGACAACATGGCTCCGGCCAAAGGTAGACGGAGCACCGCCCTGTCCCACCAGGCCCTCCCCTCAGGTGACTTGATATAGGAATAAAAACCAGTGCTAAGCACAAGAATAACCAGGCATAACAGCCACCACCATGACTGCAGAAACATGCTGGACCCAACGATGAACTTTGTGGCCAAGGGCATGGGCTGATTAAGATCTTCAAAGATCTGACCAAACTTCGGCACAACAAATGTTACCAGGATAAAGACGGACAAGACGCCCACAAGGGCCAGGATGCTTGGGTAGATTGATGAAGTAATAATAAACTTTCGAATATCTCTTGAACGCTCGATAAAACCACCCAGCTTCTTGAGAACCATGGGGAGGACACCCCCCAACTCCCCTACCCGAACCATATTAATGTAGAGGCGGTTGAATATGTCAGGGTAGGAGGATAATGCCTCTGACAACTTTTTACCCCCGTGGATCTCCTGTCTTATGGTATTAATCAGCACACGTATATTCTCCTGCTCAGCAGCATCTTCCAGGATGACCAGAGTCCGCTCCAAATGGACACCGGCCTCCAGAAGATCAGCCAATTCCCTTGTGAAATAGAGGAGATCATCGTGGCTGAACCTGACCCCTTTCCTGCTCCATAAAGCATAGAACCGCTTCAACCTCTTAACCTTAACAGGTTGAAGGCCCTGGGAAATTAACATGGAAATCAAGAGATCCTGGCTTGCAGCCTCGTCGGTCCCTTCAATTTTTTGCCCCTTAGCATCCAGGGCCTCATAAGCAAAAGTAGGCATACCCAACAATCACTAAATCACTTCAATCACTAAATCACTTCAATCACTAAATCACCAAATTAATTAGTGACTCTCATAACCTCTTCAAAGGTTGTTTGACCTGCAAGGACTTTTTGCAGGCCGTCCTGACGAAGCGTCCTCATGCCCAGGGATCGGGCCTTGGAAAGGATTGACCCACTATCAGCACTCTTGACTATCAGTCGCCTTATCTCGTCATCCACCTGGATCAGCTCGTATATACCGGTACGACCGGAAAATCCCGTATTGGCACAATTAGCGCACCCCTTACCCCGCCAAACCTCGGATGGAGCCTGGGTGCTGTCCACCCCAAGGGCCTGGACTACTTCCTCGAAAAAACCGGGCGGCAGATCGTAGGCAGCCCCGCAATGCGGGCAGATATTTCTGACCAGCCTCTGGGCCATCACTGCAAGCAGACAGGAGGACAAAAGATAAGACTCAACGCCCATCTCCTGCAACCTGGTAATGGCGCTTGCAGCATCGTTTGTGTGGAGGGTAGAAAAAACAAGATGTCCGGTAAGTGCGGACTGTATGGCAATCTCTGCAGTCTCAGCGTCCCGGATCTCTCCGACAAGTATCACATCCGGATCCTGCCTGAGGATATTGCGAAGGGCAGAGGCAAAGTCCAACCCTATTTTAGGACGAATCTGGATCTGATTTATCCCGTCCAACTGATACTCAACCGGGTCTTCTACTGTTACAATTTTCTTGTCCGGGGCATTGATACGGTTCATAACCCCATAAAGAGTAGTAGTCTTCCCGCTGCCGGTCGGACCGGTGACCAGTACCAAACCATAGGGCCTTAAAATTATTTTTTCAAAATCCCCCAATATATCGGCTGAAATTCCCAAAGTTTCCAGGTCCAGCCGGACCTCTTCCCGGTTGAGAAGCCTGAGCACTACACTCTCCCCAAAAAGGGTCGGCAGAGAAGAGACCCTGATGTCTATCTCTCGTTGTCCCTCGCGGACCTTGATGCGCCCGTCCTGAGGCAAGCGCATCTCCGCGATATTCATCTTGGCCATAAGCTTCAGCCGGGAAATAATTGCCGGCTGGAGCCTCTTTGAGACCGTCTCAATATCGTGAAGGACCCCATCTATACGGAACCGTACCTTCAAAAGGTCCCTGAATGGTTCAAAATGTATGTCTGACGCCTTTACCTCAAGGGCCTGACTGATAATATGGTTTACAAGACGTATCACAGGGGCCTCGGAAGCAAGGTCCCGCAGTTGTTCAGGATCTTCCCATAGCTCATCAACAGTACGGGATTCGTCCCCGGACTCCTCTCCTCCCAGGTCTATATCGGCTTCATACCATCTGTAAACAGCAGCAAAAATATCCTCTTCACTGGCAAGAAAGGGACGGACCGGCTTCTGATAAATACTTTCGAGAAGTTCTCTCAGGTACAGATCCTGAGGCGTAGCCATAGCTACCCTGACTTCCGAGTCATCCATAGATAATGTGACAACCCGCCACTGCTTCATTAGCTGTGGGGACAGGCCATTTATCATAGGTGGCTTGTCTGGAAAATCAGCCGCACTTATTTGGGGAAATCCCGTCCCCGGCACCTTTGCTGAGCTTGATGCGGCATCAGAAACTTGATCGCCACTTACGTTCTGGAATTCGTTTTTGTCTTTCCTCTTGAGCAAAGACCCAAAGAAAGACCCTACGTTTTGAACATTCACCCAATCACCAAATCACTAAAATCACCCAATTCCCAAATTCCCTCACTCCCAGCTTACTATGTCTGAGTCTTCATCCTCTCCGCCCGACTCACCGTCACGGCCGTAACTAATAAGATCATAGTCATAGTGTTCTCCGGGAGAACTGTAGACATATTCGTGTCCCCATGAATCCTTTGGAACGGCCTTGGGCAGGTAAGGTCCAGCCCAATTCTCAAAATCTTCCGGCTTGTCCCGTAAGGCCGAGAGGCCCTCCTCTGTACTGGGATAACGACCGTTGTCCAGGCGGAACTCGTCAAGAGCAGCACCAAAAAGTTCGATCTGGGCCTTTGTAATCTTTTGTTTGCTTCCCCCCAGTTTTCCGAAAAACTTGGGTGCTACCAGGGAAGCTAAAAGCCCGATGATAATTACCACCACAAGGAGTTCAATCAGGGTAAAACCCGAATTCCTCTCAAGCATCCTTACAGAACTGCGGTTATCTAGTCTTTTTCTCAAAAAAATACCTCCGGCGATATCGTGCTTTAACAAATTAACAAATTGAGGAATTAAAATCGATGAATATCGTCAATCCCTTAATTCGCAATTCCTAAATTATAATCATTACAGTACATTCAATTCCTAAATCCCTCAATTATCAGTATGAACTTAGCGCCCTTCGGGCGGACTTCTCTGACAGGATCTACAGGATCTACAGGATTTCTTAATATTTTTTATCCTGTTAATCCTGTTAATCCTGTCCAAAAATGGGAATTCCTATACTATTAAATTACGGCCCACAGAAATACCTGTCAAGCAAGACACAGTCCTCTCCGCCTCATCTTGCGACCATAAAGGCATCTGGGAAACCTGAGTTTTCAAGCCGAGCTTCAAAATTCTTGGCTGTATTATACTCGGTGGATGCGAATATCTGCACCCTGTAAAAAGTCTGATCTCCTCTTAGTTGGCGAGAAACAACCACATCCTTATAATATCCGGTCATTTTTCGCCCCAAGGCATTGGCGTTATCCGATTCCAGAAAGGCTCCTACCTGTATATAGAATTTTCCCCTTCTGAAATCAGGATGTGGCTTAAATGCGGCGAGACGTCCAGCTCCAAGTCGGACCTCTCCCAATGCCTCAATCCTCACCTTTACCGTCCCCTGTCCGACCAGCCCCACCTTCCCGGCTGCTCCATAGCTGAGATCTATAATTCTTTTCTTGGCAAAAGGCCCACGATCATTGATTCTGACTACGACTTCCCGCCCATTTGCAAGGTTGAGTACCCTTACATATGTG
>JAYEFH010000005.1:0-6354 GCA_034658555.1 Thermodesulfobacteriota bacterium
GAATGTTGGGTATAGTGTTGGGAATGAAATTATTGGCACAAAAATAAAGGGGTTAGGAAATAACCTAACCCCTTAAATTTGTTGTGGTAGCGGGGACAGGATTTGAACCTGTGACCTTCGGGTTATGAGCCCGACGAGCTACCAGACTGCTCCACCCCGCATCTGAAGGACTTCTATCTCAAGAAGCCAAAAAACGAGCTGCTTTATAACCACTTGAATTTATTTTGTCAACATATTTGGCGTAATGTTGTGTTGAGCTGATGAGCTGTTGAGCCGGAAGGAACATTCCTATCTATATGATAAGCATTGCGTCGCCGTAACTGAAAAATCTATATTCAGCGTTTATAGCCTTTTTATAGGCAGAAAGAATCCAGCCCCTGCCTGCAAAGGCAGAAACTAATATCAATAATGAGGAGTTCGGCAGGTGGAAGTTGGTAATTAAGCAATCAACAATCTGGAAAGGACGGCCCGGTAGAATATACAGGTCGCATAATCCCTGAAAGGTATTTATCTCACCTGTACCATTTACTGTTGCCTCTAAGGCCCTGACTGTAGTTGTGCCTACCGCAATAACTCGGCCGCCTGTCCTGCGGGTGGAAATTATTTTTTTTACAGTACTCTCAGGTACTGAGATCCATTCATGGTGAATACTGTGCTCACGTATGTCGGATTTCCTTACCGGAGCAAAAGTGCCATAACCAACATGGAGTGTTATCCAGGCTATATTAATATTCTTTTTTTCGGTAAGGAGTAATTGCTCTTCCGTAAAATGGAATCCTGCCGTAGGGGCGGCTACTGAGCCTATCTCTTTGGCATAAATTGTTTGATATTTTTCTACGTCGGAAGGAACCGGAGAACGTTTAATATATGGTGGAAGGGGAATATCTCCACAGGATTTTAAGGCCGATAACAGTTCACCCTGGTATACAAGCTTTATATCAACCTGGCCGGCAGAACTGACTTCCATGACCTCTATCTTCAATGACCCTTTACAACGGATCTTTTGCCCCGGCCTTACCGGTTTTGAGCTGCGACAAAGGGCCCTGGCAAGGGCCACACCATTCCCACTTTCTCTCGGAAAATGAAGTAGGAAAAATTCTATTTTTCCCCCTGTGGATTTTATGCAATTAAGTCGAGCTGGAAATACCTTGCTGTCGTTGAGGACAAGGCAGTCCCCCGGTTCCATATAGTCTAATAGGTCACGAAAGGTCCGATGGCTTACTTTCCCGGTGTTCCGGTCAAGTACCATCAAGCGGGAAGATGACCGATTATCCAAAGGATACTGGGCGATCAGGTGAGGAGGCAAATAATAATCATATTCAACCAGGCTGAAGTCTGCTATCATGAGAAAATATCGGTCCTTTGGGCAAGGTAGCATATTACTAGACCGACCAAGGTTAAAATAATACCGACAAATCTCAAATGATCCGGATTCATTTTTTCAATTTGTCTCATAAGGGCCTGCATTTTTTCAGGAAAGGCAAAATAGGGGAGTCCTTCAACAACCATTAATAAACCTAACAAGGTCACAATAAGCTTCATAAGTATAGCAACTCCGACTTGATTTGGGTATTATGATAGGAAATCAAGATATGACCGGCAGAAAATGGTGGCGGTGCAGGGACTTGAACCCCGGACGCTGCGGATATGAGCCGCATGCTCTAACCTGCTGAGCTACACCGCCATGTGGCGCGATACCTATTAACCATTTTGGGAAATGTGTCAAGGAAAAATTTATCCTCAAATGTTTAATACTTATTTCTTGTCAGTTCTAATTTTAGTAAAAATTTTTGATGGAAATACCTCTTGTAACGCTGGTTTGATTTCCTCGTCAATACAACACACAATAAATTTTGAATGTTGAATTAAGGTAACTGTAAAGGTATATGTATTTTAAATCTTTTTCCACAATTCAGCATTCAACATTTAGCATTCAACATTATCTTTAAAGGGAGCATTTCCATGCAGGAACTCATTACAAAAACCATTCCTACGGGCGTCTCGGTTGTGACAGTCAGGTCCGGAGACAAGATAAACGGAATGACAGCGGCATGGGTCACGCAGGTTTCTTTTAAGCCGGTGATGATTGCGGTATCTATTGCTCCTCAGCGTTATACTTACGGCCAGATTAATGAGTCCGGTTACTTTTGCATTAACGCTATTCCGGTGGAGTCAAAGGATGTGGCAAAACATTTCGGTTTTAAGAGTGGATATAAAACCGACAAGTTCAAAGGGATACGCTATACAAACGCCTTAAAGGGCTCTCCTGTTCTGGAATCGGCTTATGCCTATGTTGAATGTGAGCTGGTTCATTCTTATGAGGCCGGAGACCACACCCTTTTCATCGGTTCAGTTATTGACAGTGCAGAGTTAAAGGATGGTGCTAATCCCCTCATCTTCAGGTGGAGGGATTTTTTCGACAAGAAATAATAAAATCAAGAGAGATAAAAATATATGTCTACAAATACCCAAACGCCAATTGCTCCGGAGCATCAAGAAAAAAACATTTTAGAAGAAATCTTGTCCGGTCTTCCGCCTCAAGTCAGGAATACATTACAAAAATTTCTGAGAGAAATAGTAGCCGGAATAATAATAGTTGTTTTGGCTGTATCATTGTGGTTCGGCTACTCAGCTTACACAACCAGGCAAGAGAACCAGGCTGCTGCTGCTATGGGAACTGCAATACGGCAAGCTGATCCTGCAAAAATAATCTCTTCCCTGGAAAAAGTGGTTCATAATCATAGCAACACAGTAATCGGCAAACACGCGCTATTACTCCTTGGAGCTGTTCAAAGAGATTCCGGGCAGGTTGAAGCAGCAGAAAAAAGTTTTAACAAAGCTAAACAGGAGTTTTCTGAAGACAGCTTCCTGTATTATTCTGCTCTTATGGGCCTTGGCTATTTACAAGAAGAGGATGCAAAGCTGGATGAAGCCCGGCAGGCATTCAAGTCTTCAAGTGAGACTCAACTGGGTTTTGAAGCCATTGCCACACTTGATTTTGCAAGAGTGTCCTCTGCCTCGGGGTATAATAATGAGGCCATTGAGGCCTATAACAAGTATCTCTCTTTGAAGCCACAGTCCACTCAGCTTGATTTTGTACGCCATCAGGTAATGAAACTCTCTTCCGATGACAAAAGGCCCGAGGAGGCCCTTGCCCTTGAAAAGAAAAATGAGGATTAAAATGCTCGCATGGCACCTTAATTTGAGCGATTAGCCATTAGCGGTTAGTCTATTAGTCTTATGATTATCGGTCTGCCGTCCTGACAAGACGGCTAATCGCTCAATTCAGGTGGCACCATGCCGAAACAGGCATGCCCCAGCCTTTGGCTGGGGCATGAGTTTTATGGCGCCACCTTAAAGGTGGGCTCAGTCTTGCTGCTCGGCTATAGTAATTTAACTATTACATGATTTGCATGGATATAGTTTCTTGCGCCATTGAAGGTCAGTGTAAGCTTACCATCTGTGACTTTAACGGTAACTGTTTCTTCAATCCAATGGCCCTTTGTGACCCTTACGTTATTGAAGACTGTTTGTCCTTCTGCCTTTACATTTTGGCTGTAAATGCGTCTTCCTGCGTCACCTATACTGACTGTGACCTCGTAGGTGCCTTTAGGTACTGCCATTTCCCACTGTTGGTATGGATAGATATACATGACGGTATCATGCTGCTGGTCTGGAGACCTGTGACTATTTCTATCATAGGGGCGCCGCCTTCCTTTACCATTCCAACCATAACCTCTTTCTTCGTCATAGCTATAGCCGCTATCCGGCAAAAATCCTTCTGGGACCTTAGCATTTGAAGGCTGAAAATTAATAGCAACCTCGGGTATTTCTTCAATCACCACTATTTCTAATGCAGTCGTACCTACAACCTCGTTGGAATCTGTGACAGTAAGATGAACAGTGTATATGCCAGGCTGTATATAAGTATGGCTAGGACAAATCTCATCAGAGGACTCACCATCACCAAAGGTCCAGTTGTAGAAAATTATATTTCCATCCGTGTCACAGGAATCAGATGCATCAAGGTTAACTAACAGAGGAACTTGTCCCACGACAACATCAGTCGATGCCAATGCAACCGGAGGTTGATTTTTAAACAGGTCTGGAATTGTGTGAGATATCTCGTCAGAGAAATTGCTCTCTTGCCCGGCAAGATCCATCGATGTTACTGTAAAATAATATGTTTGCCCTACTTCCAGCCCGGTAATCTCAAAAGAGGTAATGTCGCCCACGGCCTGACACTCCTCATAATCGGTGAAGTTTGCCGAATTAATGGAAGTTGTACTCCAGTAGACTACATATCCTTGAAGATCCGACGCATTGACCGCGTCCCAAGACAGTGTCGCGCTTTCTGCATAAGCGGTTGCAGCATTTTGCGGGGACAATAGAATAATCCATAAAAAAAATGCACAAATAAACAAATAAATTTTTGGGGAAATTACGTTTGGTATACTTCTTATTGCGGTCATTACAGGACCTCCTATCTGGTTAAATTTGTTGTAGATCAAGTTTATCCAGACCAGACCGCAAAAAATACACCACGACTTTATTAGATATAACTTATTGAAATTTAAGGAAATAAATTAAATCTCTGGTTGTTATAAAAAAATTTACTCTTAAAAAATTAAGAGACATGCAAAACAGTTAATTAGTAAATTTAGGGATGGTTCCCTACCATGTGATGTCTAAAAGAGTTGTTTGTGGCTCATGATGACGGAATGTTTGCCCCATGCCTATCCGGTTAACACAGGTTGGTTGGGGTATGATCTTACCGCCGGACCCTAAAGCGCTTAGGGACATACGATCCTGCAAAATCAGACGAGCCTGTGCTAATCGGATAGGCATGGTTGGAACAAATATTGGAAGGTTTTTTCTTGAATTCTTTTAAAGACGGTAGTATTCAAGGGTTTGATAGGCTTGGATTTTAGATCTACATTATTGTTTTATCAGTGTTGAATTATCGTTTTATGGCACTCCAACGGACCAGGAAAAGTCTGAACTCTATACTCAATTTCTAAATAGGAGAATTTTATATTATGTCATTTAGTAAACCGAATCGTAGCGCTGCCACGCTTACATCGACGAGGGTAGCACCGGCACCAGGATCAGGACTTTGTGTAACTTGCCTTGATGGCTGTAAAGGAACTTGTGAGGTGGGCAGATCCGCCATCAAAGGAAAGCAAGTCATCTACCCATCGCCGTTTGGTAGAATCACTGCCGGTTCTGAAAAGGATTACCCTGTTGATTTTTCCCATTTCAACATTCAGGGTACTGCTGTTGGTGCTGTCGGTATTGAAGCCGATTCAGATATTGCCACATTCCCGGCTGTAGATACCACCACTGCGGTCGGTGCTGATGGCAGCATCAAGATGGACTTCCCTATCTTTACCGGCGCGGTGGGGTCAACTGATATTGCCCGCATTAATTGGGAAGACGTAGCTATAGGGGCGGCCATATCAGGCGTGTTGGTTGTTGCAGGTGAAAATATTTGCGGCATGGATAATGACTCGGAATTCAAAAATGGAAAGATTTCCAGGTCGCCTGAGATGGAACGTCGCATAAAGGCTTTCAGGAAATGGGATAGCGGCGTTGGCGGTATCATTATTCAAGCGAATGTAGAGGATACCAAACTTGGTGTACCGGAATATGTGATTGAGAAATTAGGAATTAGGATATTTGAGCTGAAATGGGGCCAAGGTGCCAAGGATATTGGCGGCGAGGTCAATGTGCATTCTCTTGATAAGGCCTTGGAGCTTAAAAAGAGGGACTATATAGTGCTGCCGGATCCTACCCGGGAAGCAAACCAAGAGGCATTTAAGGCCGGTGGCTTCAAGGCGTTTGAACGTCACTCACGCCTTGGCATGGTGGACGAAGATGCCTTTCACAATTCTGTTAAGCACTTACGTTCCGTAGGCGCAAAATATGTGACTCTCAAGACCGGTGCATATCGTCCTGCTGATCTGGCCCGGGCCATCAAGTATTCTTCAGATGCAAAGATCGATCTTCTCACCATAGACGGGGCAGGAGGCGGAACCGGAATGAGCCCCTGGCGTATGATGAATGAATGGGGCATCCCGACAGTGCAACTGGAATGCCTGGCCTATCAGATGTGCCAACGATTGGCTGCCAAAGGGGCATATATCCCGCCGATCGCCATTGCCGGAGGCCTGTCCCTGGAAGACCATATCTTTAAGGCCATTGCCCTTGGAGCGCCCTATGTGAAAGCCATCTGTCTTGGAAGGGCCATTTTCACCGCTTCAATGGTGGGAAAGACCCATGGAAAACTCATGATGGAAAAAATGCTGGAAGGGGAAAAAATAGAGGACAAATATATGGGCCTCTTTGCCGTCA
>JAYEFH010000006.1:0-4303 GCA_034658555.1 Thermodesulfobacteriota bacterium
AGCCCCCGTTTCCCAGGATAACCATAAAAAAAGTGTTTGAGAAATATGCCGGCTGGACACCGGGTCCCTCACCGGATTTAGACCGGTTCAACCAAGACATGGTGGCAAAGATAGAACCCAACCTGCCCCAGGATCGACCGGTCTTTTTAATGGATTATCCGGCATCCTGCGCGTCTCTTGCCAGGCTGAAAACATCCGACAACGATGTGGCGGAGAGGGTTGAACTGTATGCGGGCGGTCTTGAGATTGCCAACGGTTTTTCCGAACTTACAGACCATGAGGAGCAAGAGGCAAGATTCAGAAAAGAGGCTGAAAGACGCAGGAAACAGAGACTTAGGGCTTATCCCCGGCCTGAAGAATTTCTGTCATCCCTGAGCCGACTTCCCAAATGCGCAGGCATGGCACTTGGTATAGATCGCATGGTAATGCTGCTCACAGATGCGTCCAATATTAACGATGTGGTAACTTTTCCACCGGAAAAAATCTAAGTCGTGCCCGTATAGCGAAATCGGTTGCAAATGCTACATTTCATGGCAATTCTGTCAATACAAACTTTCAGAAAAATAGAGACAGTGAGGATTCACCAAAAATTTGAATTCCTGAAAGGGGGTATCCACTTCGCCACCCTAAACGACAAATTGTAGGTTGGGTTAAGCCGTCGGTCTGCAACTAATTTTGTTGGGTTCTACAATATACCCAAGGACAATGAAGTGGATACCCCCTTTCCTGAATTCTGAACCGGTGAACGATTATCAGAAATGTCGCCTCATATATCCCTCTAACCTATCATATGCCTCGTTCAAGATATCTTCAGGAGGAAGAAAGACCACACGGAAATGCGGGGTCTCAGGCAGGGGACCAAAGCCGCTGCCATGTACTACGACTACACCGGTCTCACTGATGAGATCCTTTACAAATTTCTCGTCGTCTACATCTACATTGATCCGGGGAAAGGCATAGAATGCCCCGTCAGGTCTCTGGCAGGATATGCCCGGAATCGCATTTAGTCTTTCGACTGTCAGATTCCGGCGTCGAATCAGTTTTTCCGTCGTCTCTTTAATATGGATCTGGTCGCCGTTCAGGGCGGGTGATATAGCAAACTGCTTTGGGTGCGAGGCGCAGAGCCTGGCCCTCACTAGTTTTTTCATGGCCTCGGTGTAATCCCCAACAAGCTCTTGGGCCCCGCTTACTATGGACCATCCGATACGGAAACCAGGGGCAAGGTAACACTTGGAAAGACCGTTAAAGGTCAATATAGGGAACTCTTTGTCCAATGAGGCAGTACTGATGTGGTGATGGCCGTTCAAAATGAGTTTGTCGTATATCTCGTCGCTGAAAATTACCAGGTTATAACGCCTGGCAAGTTCTATTACCCGGCGCAGGGTATCCTCACTATAAACTGCGCCGGTAGGATTATTGGGGTTTATGATCACAATTGCCCGGGTATTTTTATCTATCTGTTTCTCTATGTGATCAATATCCGGTTGCCAGCCATTGTCTTCGTCCAGCAAATAGGGCCTGGCCTCACCAATCAGACGGCTGAGAAGCGCATTGTAAAGGGGATAGCCTGGTGATGGAACGAGTACATTCTCGCCCTTGTTCACCAGGGCGGAGAGCGCAAAATCAATGGCCTCACTGGCGCCGGTGGTAATCAGTATCTCATAGGGTTCTATACCGCTTTTCACGGCTTCCTGTTTCACGGCCTCAATGGCCTCCGGCACTCCCTCAGAGGCGGAATACCCGGTGTAATCATCCAGCATTGCCTTGTAGGTGGCATCTATAAGGTGTCTGGGTGTGTGAAAATCAAAGAGCACAGGATCTCCGATATTAAGATAAAAGAGATCGCCGCCGGCGTTCTTTCTCTTATCAGCGACCTGCACGATATCCCTTATGGCATAAGCAATATGCTCTGTCCGTCTTGAAGGGCTGATTTTTTTAAGTGTACTCATGTCGATTATACCTCAATGAAGACTTGGTAAGCCGCTTGCAAAATCCCATCTTTTTTGGAACCGCCGTTCCGAGATCAATGTTCCAATGGCTATATTATGAATTCACCCAAACCCCATTATTGTCAACATAAATTTTCCCCCAACCTCCCAATCCCCCAATTCTTCAATCAGTAAATCACCCAATCAGTAAATCACCCAATCCCATGATGGTCCCTCCCAAGATAGAAATTCAGCCACGAGGAGGTGCTGTCAAGGGTCCAGTCTCGTGGAGGAATCCGAGGACCACCCAGCCTTTCCTGTTTGCCAAGGCTTTGGAGTCGTTCATATACCTTTACGTAAAAGCACCGTTGCCCTCCAGGCCAGACCTCGCACCAGCCGTCTCTGCTGCCTCCACAAGGGCCGTTCAGAAGGAACTTGGAACACTGGGACTGGGGACACAGAAATCCCATTTCCCCCAAGGCACAATCCCCACAGCGTCGGCAGTCATAGAGCCACTCTTTTAGCCAGTATTCAAAAGACGTGAAATGCCTTTTTGAAGATGAACCATCAATCCATCCGGCCATCCGGCGCAGGGAATTAAAAAGAGGTTTTCCCGGTTCAAATGCAAGTCCGTGGAAAATGCGTCCGAGACTCAAACCCAGTGAATCCCTTAAAGAAAGACTGACCTCTGACCCGGGGGTTGGTTCATTATAATTGAGCCAGGTCTCAGGGTCTTCCTTGAAATACCAGAATTTCCATTCCTCCGGAAAAAGAAACTGGCATGTAAAAAGCTTCCAGCGCTCACTTATCTCATTTGCCCGCTCAATGACCCATCTAACATGTGAGTATTTGAGACCAGGGCCGCTGATGTGTACCCCTTCGTAGCCAATACCCTTCAATATTGACACCAACCGGGCTGCACGCTCCAGCCTGGGCTCCCCCTCCTGGCCATCCGATACGGCCTCTTGCTCTATACGTTCAAGAAGCCTGTCCGGCAAAATACATCCTGGAATTTCTCCCCTGCACAGAGTCCCGGCCAATCCTGTCGTTGGTATGAATACTGTCCCTATAAGAGGTACTCTGAGGCCTTCCCTGTCCATAAACCGCCTGAGTTCATCGAATTTGCGTACGTCCCAACCCATTTGTGTTATTACAAAACTTGCTCCGGCAGCTACCTTCCGCTTGAGCTTCAAATATTGGGGGATAAGCTCTGATTCCAGGCGTTTGAAGGGAGATACGACACAACCGGCATGGAAGCTCATGGGGGCCAGCTTTACACCGCCGAATGGCGCCTTGGAATCAAGGACAAATCCCTGGTTCATATGGGAAATCATGTCCAGGACCTGGACTGAATCCAGATCAAAGACAGGTTTGGCGTTTCCCATGAATCCGTATCTGGGATAGTCCCCGGTGAGTACCAATAGATTTTTAAGACCGGACCGATCAAGCACGAACAACTGACTCTCCACGAGATTACGGTTCTTGTCCTTGCAGGAAAAGTGGATGATTGGATCAATCCCAATGGTTATTATCTCCGAGCCAAGTGCCCTTGGCGTAAGTGCAGGGTGTCCTCCGGCGTTGTCTGTTATGGATAGGGCGCTGATCAAGCCGCCGGCCGCCGCCTCTTCGGCAAATTGGAGGATTTCGTCAATGGCCTTTCCCTTTGAGGCCCTGGCGGGTACAAGCTCAAATGTAATTACAAAGCTGCGTTTTGCCCCATTGGCATCATATCCAAGATTCCTTTGGGCCAGACGCTCTTCCATGGCTTTTTGGAGCTTTGAGTGAAGAGAACCTGGGGAGAATTTGGTGATTTGGTGATTGAGTGATTGAGTGATTGAGTGATTTGGTGATTTGGTGATTTTTTTATCCTCCCCGTAGCTTGCGCTTATCACCTATTCGTATGGTCACCCGCTGGTTATCCAGATACTCAAGGAGCGGGATCATGTATTTCCTGGAAAGCCCTCCAGCAAGGTCCCGGAATTCTTTTATGTTAAGCTCTCCGTATTCTTTGATGAAACGAATGACCATGTCCTTAATTTTATCCAGGGCGCTGTGGTGGTAATAAAGATTGTCCTTCAGACGTATAAGAATCCTTTCCCTGACCATCAAATCAAATATTTTGTCTGCCGCCTTCTCATGCCCTTTCACACGGCCAATGGCGTCTTCACGAAAAGGGGGCTGAAAGCCGGCTTGTTTGAAGATAATTTCAAGCTTGCTCCTGAGTTCTTTTTCTTCATCCCCAAGAATCACATTATGGGAGGAAAGCCGGACAAGATCCTTTTCCTGTGCAACTTTTCCTGACTTGACAAGATCAGAAAGGAGCATTTGAAACAACCTCTGATTTGGTGATTTGGTGATTTGGTGATTTGGTGATT
>JAYEFH010000006.1:4403-6243 GCA_034658555.1 Thermodesulfobacteriota bacterium
ACATTATGGGAGGAAAGCCGGACAAGATCCTTTTCCTGTGCAACTTTTCCTGACTTGACAAGATCAGAAAGGAGCATTTGAAACAACCTCTGATTTGGTGATTTGGTGATTTGGTGATTTGGTGATTGAAAGGCGGGTCCGGCAGGTCCGGCTATGGGAAAGAGGCGGGACCTGAGTTCCTCTTTGGACAGACCATGGACAAGAGGATTGTCGTTGTGAAAAGTTCGCAGGATATCCAGCGTCTGTGTCTTTAGAGCCTCGTAAATTTTACCGTGGACAAGTCTCTGTCCCTCTCCCTCAGAGCATATAATTTTTCTGGAACTCAGGAGAGGATCAAGCTCCCGGGCAAGGCGTTTTCCATAGATGCTGCTACGCATCGCGAGTTCAAGTTTTGAAAGCCCCCTCACACCCGCACGTTGCAGATGATATCCAATGATATCGGCAGGTCCGCCTTTGGCCAGGATATCCAACTCTGTCCAGAGCGCGGGCCGGGTCCGCTTCCGTTTTCTGGGAACAGGGTGGAGGATCCTTCCACCGCCTATGGTACGAATAGGTGAATAACTCCTGATAACATAGTGATCTCCTGAAAGGACCGCCACCGGTTCCTTCAGCATTATCTGGATATAGGCCTCTGAACCCGGGATAAGCTCATCTCCCTGGAGCAGGACCCTTCCGACAACCTCGTCTGTTCCCACGTGAAAGCGAACAGGACTCCTGTGCCGCAAGGGACGGCCTGCGCCGGCAAGATACAGGAAATTCAAGTCAATGAGGTAGCTTGCATGCAGACTACCCGGAGTGGCTATGACGTCTCCCCTGCTGACATCCTCTTTATCAATACCCTGTAGATTGAGGGCTGTGCGCATCCCCGGATGGGCCTCTTGGGCATTCTTTCCATGGATCTGAATACCCCGAATCCTGGTAGTCATGCCTTTGGGATAGATAGATATCTCGTCTCCCAATCTGATCTGCCCCGAAATGGAAGTGCCGGTGATTACTGTGCCAAAGCCTTTTATGGTGAATACCCTGTCCACCGGAAGGCGATATGGTCCGACCGGTGCCTTTGGCTTTATTTCTGATACCACCTTCGCCAGGACACTGAGGAGTTCATCAAGGCCGTCTCCTGTAACTGAGGAGACAGCCAGCACAGGAGCATCTTCCAAAAATGTGCCGGAGACAAAATCACTGACGTCCTCAGTGACCATTTCCAGCCATTCCTTTTCCACAAGGTCCTTCTTGGTCAGAACAACAAGTCCCTTCTTAACTCCAAGGAGCCGGCATATCTCCATGTGCTCTGTGGTCTGGGGCATTATCCCTTCGTCGGCAGCTACTACAAGGACAACGAGGTCCATTCCCATGGCTCCTGCCACCATATTTTTTACAAAACGTTCATGGCCCGGGACGTCTACTACTCCCACCTGCCGGCCTGAAGGCAGAGAAAGGAGGGCAAAACCCAGTTCAATAGTGATGCCCCGCTCTTTTTCCTCTTTCAGCCTGTCGGTATCTATCCCGGTAAGGGCCTTGACCAGAGCGGTCTTCCCGTGATCAATGTGGCCGGCAGTACCGAGAATGATGGTCTTGGTATCCATGAATCAGCTTACCTTTGCCCCTGATTCTGCCGGAGTGGCCACGGTAGTCAGATGAAAGCCATTATCGTCCTTGGCAACAAGCAACATCCCCTCGGATCGTACTCCCATGATCTTTACCGACTTGAGGTTGGCAACCACAACTACCTGTCTGCCGACAAGATCTTCAGGTGAAAAGTGTTCCGCAATACCGGCAACGATTGTTCGTTCTTCCGGACAGCGGACGTTCAGCTTCATAAGCCTGTCTGCCTTAG
The DNA here is from genome assembly GCA_034658555.1 of Thermodesulfobacteriota bacterium. Taxonomy (GTDB): domain Bacteria; phylum Desulfobacterota; class Dissulfuribacteria; order Dissulfuribacterales; family UBA3076; genus UBA3076. Next base: position 6,241 of record JAYEFH010000006.1, read on the forward strand.
GCA
>JAYEFH010000007.1:0-6189 GCA_034658555.1 Thermodesulfobacteriota bacterium
CCCTCCGGTCTGCCTCTTCTTCGTCTGTACGACTGTATTTAAGGGCTATAGAGGCATTTAGGGCGCCCGAAGTTGCGAATATGGCGGAACCTACCTGTCCTTGTCCCAAAAAAAGTCCGGCTATGGCCATTGCGGTAGTGGCTATGTTTATCCGTTGCATTCGCTCCATGCGCCTGGCTATATGTCTTCCTTGAACGTGACCTATCTCATGGGCCAGAACGCACAGCAGTTCATTTTCAGTATCTATAACCTCAAGCAGACCGGTGTGAACGAATACAAGACCTCCCGGCATGGCAAAGGCGTTCAGTCCATCATCTTGTATAACGAAAAACTCATAGTCAAAAAATTTGCCATTAACCTGATCAAGCACCTTTTGGCCTACACCGGATACATATCCGACAATTTCCGGATCCTTTATCAGCGGGACCTTGGACTCAACCATGCGTAGCAATTTATCCCTCATTTCCTGTTCTTCCTCAATAGACATCATTGCAGAGACAGGAGAGACCTGAAGTATAAAGGTAAGAGTTAAGGTGCAAAGGGGAAAAAGGTGATTACACATATAATAAAGATACCAGATTTTCGATATCATGTGGGCATTTTGTTTTTCGCATACTTCTTCCTGTTGCGTCCGGCTTTTTTCCATTCAGGATCGCGGTTTCGGGATTTTTTGTTCTTCTTTCTTTTATCAATCTCAGAAGACACTATATGTGAAGGCGTGTCGTGGAGCACAAAGGCCCCTATCTGCTCAAGTCGCGGCGCAATGCCCTTTTGGGTTTTTTTGCCGACAGGCCCGGCACCGCCGAATTTAGGCTTTCTGTGTTTGTCCTTCTCCCGAACAGGTGGGAGCGATGGTATATTCATCCATTGAGGATCCATGCCTTCAACAAGGAACAGAACCTTGCCGGCCCTTCTGAAGACTACACCTGCCTTATTACTTTTAAGGGCCATCACTTCCGCTATAACAGGGTCCCTGTCTCTGAGCCTGCCGATTCTTAAAGCTACCTCCTCTTTTGTGGATAATACAACCCATTTCTTGTTATTGTTTGGCTGTAGCCCACGGGCAATCACATGTGCATGGGCTTTTGGTCTTATGCTTACGTAAAGCAATTCCGGGGGTGTAGCTTTCTCATATACGGTAAGATCAGGGCTTTGTAGCTCTGATTTTACCCGGACATGATTTCCCTGCCATTCGAATTTTTCCGGTCTGTAGAGGGAGAAGAATTGTGTGAGGCTCCTCAGAGTGATATGGGGAAATCCCGCCTCTTTCATAAGCGTCGGATGGATTTCTTTGATAGAAATCCATCCTCCTTCATCCAATACTATGCCAAAGGCATCCGGCTGCCGGCCCAGCATGGCAAAAAGTGTCTTCTCCAACCGTTTTAACTTTCGCTTATCCATGAGTCCTTTTTACCCTGATCGCTCGTTTATAATAATTTAATAGTATAGGAATTTCCATTTTTTAACAGGATTAACAGGATTGTCAGGATAAAAAATATTAAGAAATCCTGTTGATCCTGTCAGAGAAGTCCGCCCGAAGGGCGCCAAGTTCAGTTAACACAACGCCGGATATTTTCCCGTGCGTTTTTTTATTCGTTTTATGTAAAATCACGAATGAAGTCAAAGAAATAGTTAATTTTTCGGTAGTTGTTGCCGAAGAGGATATAAAGAGGGAAAAATCCAAGGCCGGAGAACTCAGGCGCAGTAGATGGTGGCACCAGAAATGTGCTAAAGGTGTTGTTTCTACTATAGGGGTCGATTTGGGCCATCTATACCTACCATATATGGTGCTAATTTCCTTATATGAAATATCCAAACAGAATACAGAGGGTTTCGTGAGAGCAAGAAATATGTTAAAATTAAGGTTTGTTTGAGGCTTTTGTCTCAGGGATCGGCTTATTAGGGCCGTTCTTGACGGATCAGGGACAGTGAAAGCTGCTTGATATTAACCGAAGAAAATCCGATCTTGTACTTCTAGTGAGGGAATTTTCACCGGAATGGCGGTAGCTCGCCCTCCGCGGGAATGACGATTGGGTGTGAGCGCCCGTCATGCCGGCGAAAGCCGGAATCCAGTGATTTGACTATAGCGACGTTGCCAAAGGGAAGCATCTTGAACAAAACATTATGTTGCAGACCGGCGACTTGGTGGTTGTACCGTAACAGAAAGTCGAGGGACAGATCGTGCAGTTTATGCGTTTGGGAATATGTTTGTTCTTTATGACAAGTTTGTTGGCAGGGGTATGGCTTTTGGCCGCAGAGGCGGCCGAAGTGACGTGGAATCCCAGGGTGGATCTACGACTAAAATATAACGACAACATAAATTTTTCCAGCCGTAATAAAGTGCGTGACCGGATCTATGAAATTCGTCCGGAGCTGACATGGCGACGCCTAACTGAACGGGACGATTTGCGTTTTACCGCTCGCCTGCTGGGTCAGAAGTATGATACCGAGAGCGAGCTTGATACCCTGGATCAGGACTATCGTCTGAAGGCCTCAAGTCAGTTATGGCCGACCCTGAGACTGTCCTTTGATGGTAGCTATCGCAAGGATACAACTCTGGATAGCGAATTATCAGAGGAAGGCATCCTGCTGTTTCGAGAGGATCGCAAAGTCTACACAATGGAACCTTCTGTGCGGTGGCAGGCCACTGAGCGTTCATCGTGGGAAATGGCCTTTCCTTTTCGCAAAGTCAACTACGAAGGAAGTGACAATGACCAGGGAGATGACAATGAGGACTGCAAGACCGGTAGAACCGTCCTGACATATAGTTACTTGCTTGCCGATAATCGTACCAGCATATTCGCGGAGCCAAATTTTTACTACGCGGATTATGAACACGGAGATACTCGCATTTATGCGATGAAGTTAGGCGTAGATACCGCTTTTTCAGAGCGACTGACTCTACGCGCCAGCGGAGGTGTTTCCTACTCGCGGGACAGAGATGACCACGGAACTTCGAATGACATGAGTTTTGTGGCTTCTGTCGAGGCGCAGTGGGAACTGGAGAGAGGCCGTTGGCGTGCTAATTACTTGCGTGACTATTATTCAAGCGGTGTTGGCGAAACCGTTATGCGTGATCGTTTTATTCTCTCGGTATTCTATCGGTTGATGACTCGGCTGAATCTGGCCGGTAGCGCGAGTTTCACTAAAGTAAAATCTGAAAGCGATTGGGATAAGGAGGATTCTTGGAATATTGGTATTAGTCCCGGTCTTGTTTATCGTCTGACAGAGAGAGCTGATTTGGGAATATATTATCGACACAGGTTCTTAAAGGATAATGAAGACGATGAGAAAACCAGGAGGAACCAGATATGGATACGTCTGGATTTTGCAATGAGGTTTGAACGTTAGTGGAACCTGGATTGCGATGGTTGATAACCATGGCTTCTTTAGTGTGTTGCAAAGGCGTTTAGGAGACAATATGACTGAAGCAGATCGCGGGTCTCAGACCTTAAAAGACTATATGGTCTTTTTGCGGAGGCGTAAGTGGTTCATCGTCGTGCCATGGTTGGCGATTCTTTGCATTGCGTCAGTGGTAGCCTTCATATTACCTGCCATATATCAGTCCAGGGCCATGATTCTGATTGAATCTCAGCAGGTCCCGGAAGACTTGGTTCGTACCACTGTTACCGGCTATGCCGAAGAACATATCAAGACCATAACTCAGCAGATCCTGAGCAGGAAGACCCTGGAACAGATCATTAAAGACTTTCGACTCTACCCCGATCTCCAGGGCAATACTCCGATTGAGGACATTCTGAGTAAAATGCGCAAAGATATCTCAGTGGAAATGGTAAGCGCTGTGGTTCCCAGCCATACGGGACGTCAGATTGCGGTCAATGTGGCCTTTACCGTCTCTTATGAGGGCCTTGATCCGGAAAAGGTCGCTAAGGTCGCAAATCGTTTGACTTCAATGTTTTTGGAATACAACATAAACCTTCGCAAGAACCTGGCCAGAACTACAACAAATGTATTGGAGCAGCAACTGGAGGATTGTCGCGACACGATCCGTTTGTTGGATGAAAAGATCGCCCGTTTCAAGGAGGAACACCTGACAGAGTTGCCTGAGTTGATGCGGCTGAACCTTGACATTGAGCAGCAAATTCGCCGGCAGATCGAAGGCGTTGAAGCCAAAATGCTGGCTCTGGGGGATCGCAAGGTCTACCTGGAGGGACAGTTGGCAATAATTTCACCCAATGTCCTGTTTAGGGGTGACCAGGTATGGGAGCCTCGCGACCGGTTAAAGCTTCTCCGGAGCCAGGCCATTTCCCTGGAGGCCGGTCTTTCACCCAAGCATCCGGATGTCATTAAGATACGACGCGAGATTGAAGAATTGGAAAATAAGGTGAGTGTGGATACTGAGCGCAGGAACCTGGAAGAAATGCTGAATAGTAAAGAAGTCCGGTTGGAGAATTTGCGCAACCATACCACGGACAAGCATCCGGATGTGGTGCGTCTGAAGCAGGAGATTTCCGATATTAAGATCGCCTTGGCGGATAGTCAAGCTGATGAAGCCGGCAGTGCTGATCCCGCCTTCACCGGGGCCACAAATCCGGCATACATTAATATCCATACTCAAATCAAGCGCACAGAGATAGAGATGGAAGCACTGCAGACTCAACGTAAAGAGCTGGATGTCAGGTGGCAGCAATATGTCAAAAGACTGGAGAAGATGCCTCAGGTGGAGCAGGACTACCAGGATTTGGTTCGGGATTACAGTTCTGCTAAAAAACAATATAATGAGATCTTTGCAAAACTTATGGAAGCGCGTCAGGCCGAAGGCCTGGAAGAGAGTCAGGTTGGAGAGAAGTTCACAGTTGTGGATCCGCCGCATCTGCCGGAAAAACCAGTCAAACCGAACCGGATGGCCATTGTCCTGCTTGGCTTTATTCTGGGTCTGGGCGCAGGGGCCGGCCTGGGAGCTATTCGGGAATTTATCGATACGAGTATCAGGACTGTGGGTGATGTCAAGCGGATCACAGATGTCCCTGTAATGGCGGCTATTCCAGATGTGAAAGAACTGCCAAAGATGCAGTCAAAGATGAAGAGAGGAAAAAGGTCATGAGCAGGCTGGAAAAGGCCTTGAAACGGGCCAAACAGGACCGTGATGACAAAGGGGCCTGTGTTGTTGAGACCCGGCCAAAGCTTGCGGATTTGGAGTATACTCAGACTCGGGTCGAAAAGGCGAGTGAAGCAGTCCTCAGAAAGAGCAGCGTACTGACTCCGTCCGTTTCACTCGCCATAATTGAGCAATATAATCTGCTTCGCTTACGAGTTTTGGATGCCTTGTCCAGGGACGGCTATAATTCCATACTGATTGCCAGTCCCGGGCAGGGCGAAGGAAAGACTTTCACGGCAGTCAATCTTGCAGTCAGCCTGGCCCGCGAGAAAACCCGCACAGTATTGCTTATTGATACTGACTTGCGCCGGTCCGCTGTGCATAGTTACTTTGGATTGTCTCAGGAACCAGGACTTTACGAGCACCTTACCAAGGGAGTACCTTTATCTGAGTTGTTGATCAATCCCGGCACGCCTCGCTTGACACTGCTGCCTGCCGGCAAGTCTGAACAGTACCCTTCGGATTTCCTGAATGCTCCGGCTATGCACAGTTTTGTGCGAGAAGTCAAGGAGCGTTATCCTGATCGTTATATAATATTCGACAGCCCGCCCCTACTCGGTTTTTCAGATGCTTTGTATCTGTCTCGTTTTGCGGATGGTGTCATCATTGTAGTCCGCAGTCAAGAGACAAAAGAGGAAGACCTGAAAAGATCGCTTGAGCTCTTGCATGATCGGCCCATTCGGGGAATCGTATTGAATGGGGTGCGTAGTGAGTTTGCTGAATGGCGGGATTATGAGAAATATTATCAGTAAAAAAGGTTGATAGGTGGAAGGTTTTTACCTAAATTGAGCAATTAGCCATTAGCTTTGAAAAATCAAGGCATTACGTTAATTAGAAATAACACCCAACGGGCGAATAGTTTGATTCGATCGTTGCGAGATGATTGATATACTTCAGCCTAAATACCTGAGTAGTTACCATGTATGAAGCCTTTTTTGGATTTCGTGAGAAGCCCTTCACACTTCTTCCCGATCCAGCTTATCTCTATATGAGTCGCCAGCATCGTCTGGCCTTGGTTCACCTCGAATACGGTCTTCTCCATAGAGCCGGATTTATTGTTATCAGTGGTG
>JAYEFH010000008.1:0-6153 GCA_034658555.1 Thermodesulfobacteriota bacterium
ATCCCTGAAAGATCCTGCAATTGAGCTAAGCCATATCAATTTAAATGATATGACCGTGGAAGGTCTTATCCACAAGAAAATCCCTCTCTTCTCAGTTCAGTATCATCCCGAGGCATCTCCCGGCCCTCACGACGCATTCTATCTCTTTGATAGATTTATTGAGATGATGAAAGGATATTATGCCAAAACGTACAGACATAAATAAGATCCTCATTATCGGATCAGGTCCAATCATTATCGGCCAGGCGTGCGAGTTTGATTATTCAGGAACCCAGGCATGCAAGGCCCTGATGGAAGAAGGCTACGAGGTCGTGCTCATAAACAGTAATCCCGCCACGATCATGACAGATCCTGAAACAGCCCATCGTACCTATATTGAACCTATTACGCCTGAGATCGTGATAAAGATAATCGAACGGGAACGGCCCCATGCCATTCTCCCGACCCTCGGGGGTCAGACAGGTCTTAACACGGCAGTAAAAGTTGCCGAGACCGGGCTCCTGGAAAAATTGGGAGTGGAGATGATAGGTGCCTCAATTCCGGTTATTCGCAAGGCTGAAGAGAGGGAGCAATTCCGTGATGCCATGAGCCGTATCGGCCTGCGCGTGCCTAAGAACGGCATCGCAAGGGACATGGATCAGGCAAGAGAGATTGCAAAAAGAATCGGTTATCCCATGATTATCAGGGCAAGTTTTACCATGGGAGGGGCTGGCAGCGGTGTGGCCTATAACCGGATGGAGATGGAGGATCTTGCCAAGGCAGGCCTTGACGCCGGCATAATTTCAGAGATCATCATTGAGGAATCTCTCATAGGATGGAAGGAATATGAACTGGAGGTCATGCGGGACTTCAAGGACAATGTAGTCATCATCTGCTCCATTGAAAATTTTGATCCCATGGGTGTTCACACAGGTGACAGCATTACCGTGGCACCGGCGCAAACCCTCACAGACAGGGAATATCAGGCCATGCGCGATGCATCCATTGCCATTATCAGAGAAATCGGCGTGGAGACCGGCGGTTCCAACATCCAGTTTGCCATTCATCCTGAAAATGGCGAGATGGTAGTCATTGAGATGAATCCCAGGGTATCCAGAAGCTCGGCCCTGGCCTCCAAAGCTACCGGCTTTCCCATTGCCAAGATAGCTGCCAAACTCGCTGTCGGATATACCCTGGATGAAATCGCCAATGATATCACCCGTGAAACGCTTGCCTCCTTTGAGCCGACTATTGATTACTGTGTGGTCAAAATCCCTCGCTGGACCTTTGAAAAATTCCCCGGCGCTGAAGACATACTGACCACATCCATGAAGTCTGTGGGTGAGACCATGGCCATAGGAAGGACTTTTAAGGAGGCCCTTCAAAAGGCCATCAGGTCCCTGGAGATCGGGAGATTTGGTTTCAGATCTGATACGTCCCAAAGCCAAGGGTTTGGTCCTGATATCAATGAAATAGAAAAGGGCCTCATTAATCCCAACTCAAACCGTATTTTTCAAATCTATAAAGCCATGGAGCAGGGGATGACCCTGGAAAGAATTCAAGACCTGACCCATATTGACCCATGGTTTCTTTTTCATATTCGACAGATACATGATATGGAAAAACAGTTAGGTCAAATGGCGCAAAAAGGGCTTGAGCCCGGCGAATGGGACCCTGGATTCCTGAAAAGGGTTAAAGAATACGGCTTTTCCGATATTCTGCTCGCGAGTATCTTTAATACCGATGAGCAGGCCATAAGGGAGATACGGAAGTCAAATGGGATAGAACCGGTCTACAAGCTGGTGGATACGTGTGCCGCCGAATTTGAGGCCTATACGCCTTATTACTATTCAACCTACGAGCAGGAAAATGAAATCCGCTCTTCAGAGAAGAAAAAGGTGGTGATCCTGGGAGGGGGCCCTAACCGGATCGGCCAGGGGATTGAATTTGATTATTGCTGTGTTCATGCCTCATTTGCCCTTAAAGAAATGGGAATAGAGAGCATTATGGTCAACAGCAACCCTGAGACGGTCAGCACTGATTATGACACGTCTGATAAACTATATTTTGAGCCCCTTACCAGGGAGGATATCCTGAACATTGTTGAACAGGAAAGGCCCGAAGGGATTATTGTCCAGTTCGGAGGTCAAACACCGCTCAACATATCCGCCTCCCTTGCAGAAGCAGGGGTTACCATCCTTGGAACCAGCCCGGATAGCATAGATCGGGCTGAAGACAGGGACCATTTCCGGGGCCTGCTCAAAAAATTGAATATAGAGCAGCCTGAAAACGGAATCGCCGTTAATAAAGAAGAGGCGATCCGGATAGCTGACAAGATCGGCTACCCTGTATTGGTCAGGCCGTCCTTTGTTCTGGGTGGCCGGGCAATGGAGATAGTCTATGATCAGGAGGACCTTGAGTTTTATATGGAAACCGCTGTCAAGGTGTCTCCCGGCAAGCCCATACTGATTGACAGATTTCTTGAAGATGCTACGGAAATTGACGTAGATGCCATCTCGGACGGAGAAGATACGATAATCGGCGGGATCATGGAACATATCGAAGAGGCAGGCATCCATAGCGGGGACAGCGCCTGTGTGCTGCCTTCAATTTCTCTGAGCCGGGAAATCCTGGAACAGATCAAGGACCATACCAAGGCGATTGCCGGAAAACTTGATGTAAAGGGGTTGATGAACATCCAGTATGCAGTAAAGGAGGGTATTGTCTATGTCCTCGAGGTAAATCCAAGGGCCTCAAGGACAGTCCCTTTTGTCAGCAAGGCCACTGGCGTCCCTTTAGCCAAGCTGGCCACAAAGGTCATTATGGGAAAACGCCTGAAGGACCTTGGCCTTACCCAGGATGTCAGGCCTTCACACATCTGTTGCAAGGAGTCGGCCTTTCCTTTTGCCCGGTTTCCCAACGTGGATGTAATCCTTGGGCCTGAGATGAGATCCACAGGCGAGGTGATGGGAATTGACAGCTCTTTCGGCCTGGCCTTTGCCAAGTCACAATTGGCCGTAGGGCAGAAACTGCCTCTTTCCGGCACGGTGTTCATCAGTGTTAAGGATAAAGACAAAAAGGCGTCACAGGGCATTGCAGCCATGCTCCATGGTGCGGGATTTAAGATTGTGGCCACAGGAGGTACTTCTGCCTCTCTTTTAAATCATGGGATTTCGAATCAACGCATCAACAAAGTGAAGCAGGGAAGGCCCCATATCGTGGACATGATCAAGAACGAGGAAATTGATCTTATCATAAACACCACGAGCAACAAAAAGGCCATTTCTGAATCCTGTTCCATCCGGCGGGCCGCCCTCGCATTCGATATTCCATATAGTACGACCATTGCCGGTGCTAAGGCCACGGCCCTGGCTATCAAATCAATGATTGAAGGTGAATTTGATGTTAAGACGATCCAGGAATATCATAGTTAGCCGCCTTCGGTAGGACTCTTTTTGACAGGATTTACAAGATTTTTATTTATCTTGACAATCCCTGGCCCAGACCTGGTTTGCACTCACAACGCATCTTCCAGGAAAGTCGCGCCAGGGCGGGCCTGTTCATCTTGTTTGAAAAATGGGAATTCCTATACTGTGAACTTAGCGCCCTTCGGGCTGACTTCTCTGACAGGATTTACAGGATTTCTTAATATTTTTTATCCTGACAATCCTGTTGATCCTGTCAAAAAAATGGGAATTCCTATACTATTGAATTAAAAAATGAACTAATATTAACATGTTAATGGTTCCCGACCTAAATTGAGAAAACAAAATTTGGGGTTTCCGTTCAGACACGAGTTAGATAATTTCTGCGTGATCCTTCACGAACCACGCTATCCCGAAAATATTGGGGCTGCTGCCCGATGCTGCCGCAACATGGGTATCCCTCAGTTAATCGTTGTCCGCCCATATCGGTTTAACATGGAAAAGATGCTTAAGATGGCCACACATGAGGCGGCAGACCTAATAGAAACAATGCTCCTCTTTGACGATCTTGAGGAAGCTTTAGGCCCATTCCAGCATGTCGCGGGTACGACGGCCCGGACCGGCCGGCAACGCTTACCTACTCATACTCCCCGGGAGATAGCAGAAAAACTGATTGACTTGGGTCCCAAAAATCGTATTGCTCTCCTGTTTGGCTCAGAAAAATGTGGCCTAACAAATTCCCATTTACGACTCTGCCAGTCTCTTGTTAACATATCTACAACAGCTTTTTCATCTATTAATTTGGCCCAAAGTGTTATGATATTGTGCTATGAACTATTCATAGCCAAAGGTTATGAGAAAAAGGTCCACCCAAAACTCGCTACCACAAGAGAGCTTGAGGGTATGTATAAACATTTAAAAAAAGCATTTATGGCCGTTGAATTGACTAACCCTCAAAATCCGGAATACTGGACAGATAATGCGAGACGACTCTTGGGAAGGCAGGAACTCAGGGCCAGGGAAACAAAAATGATCAGGGGATTCTGTCAACAGATCCTCTGGACAATTAAGAACAAGAAACATTTTAAGCAATGAAAAAAAACGCCATAGTTCCCAAAAAGATTAAAGGGACTATCCTGGCATTTCTCTTGTGGTCAGTATTCCTGAGTCCACTCCACGCAAAGGAGAATAATGCAGATATAGCAGTAATAGTTTCTTCCCAGATCAGACCTTATGTAACGGCTCTTGATGGACTACGTTCCAGCTTCAGACACCCTTTAACAATATACTATCTGAATTCAAATCCGGAACTTATACATCATCATTTAAGCCGGAAATACTATGACCTGGTAATAGCCATAGGGCCGGAAGCATCTGTCCTTGTTTGGTCAACCTTAAATCCTGACGATAAAAAAATTGCCCTAATGGTCCTTGATCCGCAAAAACTACTGGCAAATCCCGAACCATGCGGAGTGGATCTGAGGATATCCAAAGTATCAGATATACCTGATAAAACAGCGGCTCGGAGAAAGAAGAAAAATTGGAATCCTTTACAATCCCGTGGAAAACAGGGAATGGATCGAACAGGCGCAAAAAGAAGGCGCTGATCTCGGGATCAGTGTCATACCTTTACCTGTTCACAAGAGACATGAGATCACAAAGGTCCTTTCCGCAGCATATCAAAATATAGACACTTTGTTGTTCATTCCTGATTCTACTGTAATTTCAATGGCATTACTATCACATCTGGTTAAAGACGCTCTGCTCCATGGAATTGCATCTGTAGGCTATAACCACTTCTTCATAGAAATAGGGGCGGTTCTGGCCTTTAACATAGATTATGAAAGAATCGGGATTTTAGGTGCCAAACTGGCAAAAGATATCCTGTCTGGTTCTCAGTGCGGCCTTTCCTCACCTCCCTTTGAGATAGAATGGAATGAAAGGTCATGGAAGACGATTACTGAATACTTAGGCAGCGTTGGGGCATCCAAGTCTGAAGGAGAAGTGCCATGAGGGCCTTAACCTTTCAGCAGAGGTTGTTACTGGGGGTATTGCTCTTACTCGGTGCCACAACAATTACACTTGGCCTGGTTGGGGCCCACCTGGGTGAAACTTTTTTACGTATTCGTTTTGAAGACCGCATGACCTTTCTGGCCAGATATTTAGCCCTTAACTCTGAATTGGGCGTACTCATAGGTGATCAAAAGATGCTTGAGCGTCTGGCAAACAACCTCCTCTCAGAAAAAGACGTCGTTCAAGTCCTCGTAGAAAATGCAAAAGGTGAAATTCTGGTAAAGGTGAAATCCGGTCTTCACACTCACTCAAAAGAGGCCGTTGCCAAAATCCGGCTTAGACAACAGGAGGAAAACCAGGCCTTTTGGGGCTCATCAGTACAAAATCAAATCCTCGGTAGAGTACACGTAGTTTACACTACCTCTTGGCCGGCGCTCAAATCGTCGGGGCTATAGATACATCTCTTCTCTTTATAGGCGAAGATTTGTCAGTGCTTACTATCGCATCAAGGAGGGCAGAGCCTATAGAACAGGCACCTGCCGTGGCCCAGGTAATCACAAAGGAATATCTTGAGCGTAATGGGGTCCGAACCCTTGGAGAGGCGCTGTCCATGCTGCCGGGATTTTATGTGTCGCCTAGGGAATGGGGTACCCAGCCCTATCTCAGGGTGGTATCAAATAGTATCCTTTTCCTTTACGATTCGGTCCCCTTAACATCAGACAATACAAAAACCGTC
>JAYEFH010000009.1:0-6128 GCA_034658555.1 Thermodesulfobacteriota bacterium
TTCTGGTCTACAACCTGCCCCAAGTGCGGAGGACCTGCCCGGCGGGAATCCGACACAATGGATACCTTTGTGGAGTCATCCTGGTATTTTGCGAGATACACATGCCCTGATGAAACCTCTGTCCCCCTGGATCGGAACAGGGTGGATAAATGGCTCCCTGTAAACCAGTATATCGGTGGAATTGAACACGCCATACTGCATCTCCTGTATGCAAGATTTTTCACCAAGGCCCTGCGGGATTTCGGATGGCTTTCGGCAGATGAGCCTTTTACAAATCTCCTGACTCAAGGCATGGTCCTCAAGGACGGTGCAAAGATGTCCAAATCCAAGGGGAATGTGGTTGACCCGGATAAGATGATCAATACTTACGGAGTCGATACGATTCGTCTTTTCATCCTCTTTGCTTCTCCGCCGGAAAGGGACCTTGAGTGGAGTGATCAGGGAGTTGAAGGTGCTCACAGGTTTTTGTACCGGATCTGGCGTCTGATCACGGAAAATCTTAAGGGTTTGACCTCCGCAAGTACTGACAAAGAGACCCTGATCCAGGGGACAAAGGCCACTAAGACCCTCAGACAAAAAACACACCAGACAATTCTGAAAGTTACCGAAGATATTGAACAGCGCTTTCATTTCAATACGGCCATCAGCGCGGTCATGGAGTTGATCAATGAAGCAATGGCCTACCTCAACCGGTATGGAACCCCTGAAATTGACCAACCGGGGGATTGGGCCATACTGAGAGAGGCCATGGAAGCAGTGTTGATTTTGCTCTTTCCAATGGTACCGCACATAACAGACGAACTATGGCAGCTTCTTGGCCATCGAAAAACTATAAGTCTTGAACCATGGCCTGTTGCAGATATTGATGTCGCACGGGCTGATACTGTAAATATCGTGGTACAGGTAAATGGTAAGCTTCGCAGCCAGGTCGATGTAACTCAGAATACAGATAAGGAAATCATCGAATCTATGGCCCTGGATGATCCCAAGATAAAGCGATACACAGAAGGGAAGGCTGTATATAAAATCATATATGTACCTGGAAGGCTGATTAACATTGTGGTGAGGGATTGAGGTCTATCAGATGATTAAATTTTCACAAATTGTTTCCGGTGCACGTCACCAGGGGCGTTTTATCCTTGCTGTTTTTGCCTTCTGTGTCCTCTGGACTTCGCTATCCGGTTGTGGGTACCACTGTGCCGAACGTATAGAGTCACTACCTCCCTGGATAAAAACCGTATATGTAGCACCATGGGCCAACCGCAGCAACGAACTTCTCCTTGGGGTCTGGATAACCGAAGAACTCAGACATGAATTTTTAAGGGGCAGAGGACTGAAACTTGTCCCAAAGAATGAAGCCGATGTAATCCTTGAGGGAAAGATTGTAAGCACTAACACCAGCGGTCTTTCCTACAAAAGATATGATCAGGCTGTTGAACGACGCATCACAGCCGAGTGCTCTGTGCACCTGGTACGCCGCGAAGACGGCAAGGTCATATGGCAGACCGGTAATATTTGGAGAGAGGAAGAATTTCTTGTGGAAAAGGATGAAATACAAACCGAGGCCCTCAAGATAATGCGTACTGAGGCCCGCAAAAACGAGGCCCTGCAAAAACTCAGCCGCAACGTGGCTGAGATAATCTATCATAGGATTACAGGTGTCTTCTAACCTGCTGCCTGGGCCTTTATCAGTACCTGAACTTTCCTGCTCAGCCTGGAAATATTCCGTGAAGCTGTCCGTTTATGAATAATACCTTTGGCTGCCGTCTTGGCAATGGCCTTTTGAGCCAACCGCATATGCTCCCGGATCTCTGTAGTTGATTTTTCTGCGATAGCGGCCTCAAGTGCCTTTATAACGTTTTTTATTCTTGTTTTTTTGGAGTTGTTGCGCAGTTGACGATTTTTATTTTGACGTGCCCTCTTAAGAGCAGATTTGTGATTTGCCAATCTATTCTCCTATATCTGAATATGTTGTCTATTAGCTTGTTGAAAAACAAGAATTTTATATAATATGTCCTATGTTTGATGTCAATATAGATATTTTACACCTCTTGGATCATTTCAAGATACTTCGTGGCGTGCCTGGCCTTGAGGCCTTGGTCACAGTGCTGATTTACCTGGTGCTGGCCAAGGCCGCCGACATATTTATTGATAAAATCTTAAAGCGCTTGGCAGGTCTTACAAAGTTCAGTTTTGATGACAAGCTGATATCCTTTGTCCATGGTCCTGTATGCTGGACTGTTGTCTTAATAGGTATCCTTCATGGGCTGATATTGGTGGAGTTAAAGCCGCCGTTGGACTTCATCCTTCTAATGGTTACCAGGAGTCTGCTCCTCTTTGTATGGTGGATCGCGGTTATCAGAATCGTGAATTGGCTGTCAGACAAGAGCTTTCCAATTGCAGCCAAGACAGGGGATGCCGGACGAGACGTATTCCTTCTCTTTAAAAATTTATTTCGTGTTGCAGCAGTAATCATAGGTATCCTATGGATGCTTGCAATCTGGAAGGTAAACCTCACGCCGCTGTTTGCATCTGCAGGGATTGCAGGAATAGCCGTCGCGTTGGCAGCAAAGGATACCCTTGCTAATTTCTTTGGCGGGATCAGTATTATGGTAGATAAACCCTTTAAGGTCGGGGATTACATTATACTGGACTCAAAGGAGAGAGGAGAAGTGATGGACATAGGCATTCGTTCTACAAAGATCAAAACAAGAGACGATGTGCTTATTACTGTCCCCAATTCCATACTGGCAAATGTCAAGATAATCAATGAAAGCGCCCCGGTCCCCAGATTCAGGATCCGCATACCGGTAGGTGTGGCCTATGGAAGCGACCTGGGAAAAGTAGACGACATCCTTGTAGATATAGCCAGGTCCAATTCCATGGTGTCAAAAGACCCTGAGCCAAGGGCGAGGCTGAGGGCGTTTGGGGATTCATCAATTAACTTTGAGCTACTGTGCTGGGTAGAAGATCCAAGGGACAGAGGTCATGCCACGCATCAACTCATGAATACCATCTACAAGGCCTTTGAAAAAGAGGCCATCTCCATCCCCTTCCCCCAAAGGGATATTCATCTTATTTCAGCAGATACGGATTAAATCCCGCTTGATAAATCCCCAAAAATTCATTTTTTACAGCGCTTTCCAGCGAATCGGTAAACAATGTCCCCCCGGTTTTCTTCAGCCCTCTCTATTACATTGTCCAGCTACTATTTCTGTAAGCGTTCACAGGGTACCGTATCTGCTTTGTTGCCTGCCTGCCGGCAGGCAGGTCGGGCATTTGAAGTACAGGGAGTACGTCTGCGTACCCTCCGCCTCGCATCTGCATCACCCTGTAAACGCTTACAGTTCGGTGGTGCGGTAAAACCGCGGCGTTGTGACCCCGTGAACGGTTACCTATTTCTAATTGGTAGCAGGAGCAGCTTCCTCTGCAGGGGCAGCAGGAACAGCTTCCTCTACTGCGGTAGCAGCTTCTTCAACTGCAGGAACAGCTTCTTCAACTGCCGGTGCGGCAGCCTCTTCTGCCGGAGCTACGGCCGTTGTTTCAGATGGTGCAGTAGTACTACCCTCTTCCTTGCAACCAACAAAACCAAAACACATCAACGTTGCAAGACATACCAATACAATTAGTTTTTTCACTTTAATCATTCCTCCTTTTCGTGACAAACCTTTACTCTTTTCTCCATTTCCTCAGCAGGAGCAGTCTATTCTCCGATTACCAAGGTGATATAAAAGCCATACTTATTATTGGGCCATGATCATCGTTTCGGTCACTCAAGTCTTTTTTACTCCCATGAGTTTCAAAAAAGGCAAAAAATTCAGACACCTCGATACTATAGTAATTTTTCTATGACACCCAATGGCCGAAACGATGATCATGGCCTATTATTGATTAGTGCCTGAACGGCCTTTTCGTTCGTTCAGACACTACTCAGCAGGGGCAACTTCCTCAGCCGGAGCTTCCTCTGCTGCCGCCGGAGGAGCCTCTGCCGGTGCAGTCACATTTGCCGTCTCTTCCACTACGACCACAGTCTCATCTGTTGTAGTGCTTCCTACTTCCTGTAAGCCCATGAAACCAAAACACATTAACGCTGCAAGAGATACCGACACAATAGTTCTTTTCATTCTATTTTCTCCTTTTTTTTGAAATGAAAAATTTCATTTCGTAATCCTTTTTTTAATTCAAAATTCAACATTTAGCATTCAACATTGTGTCTGAACGGCCTTTTCGTTCAGACACTAACTACATGTGTAGCCCTAAAGCTCCCTATCATACAGCAAAGAATATGCCCAATAGGTTTTATTTAAGTTAACTTATTGATTTAACTAACTTTTAGCCATGACTGAATAATGTCGAATGGATATTTTTGTTAGGATTATCCTGCAAGAGTGAAGGATAAAACAGCTCGCGTTAGCTAACTACCTGTTAATTAAATATTTTTATGTGTAGGTTTTTCCATACACATTGACCATCTTCCCACCTCGGCAACCGATATGCTGTGTTCATACAAATTTTGTGCTGATTCCGCTCAAAAAACCCAATCTGTGGTATACAATTAAATGTTGAGTCAATCACCAGTTTACATTTTTTAGACAAAGCGTGTATTATCAAATTGAATGCGGATGTCAAAATTGGAAATTCGAAATTAGGTAACGCATCTACATCTTTAGTATTTTTCCCAATTTCAAATTTCGAGTTTCAAATTTCACTACCAAAACACAAAATCAAGAAAGTAGAAACTACTCTTGACCTGTCGTGACAGTATACCCACTCAATCATAGACTGGAGGAAAAATATTATAAATCAGAAATCCAGGCCTGAAGCCAAAGGCCCTGTAATATCCTTTCATCCCATGATTAAAGGCGACATCTTTTACTGGGAAAGGGGCATCTGGGATGAGGACATGATTCGCAACCTAACGACAGCCAGGGCAATCATATTACCACAGACGGTGTTCAGAGAACTCTATTTCCTGTGCCGAACTCTGTGTGCCAATATTTTCCCGAACTACGATCTTCGTTTTAAGTGGGAGGGAAAGGTGGGCGATTCCCTGCTATTCTGGAGTTTCGGGATTCCACACCCAAGGACGTGGATTTTCCCCAGAGTGGAAACCATGCTGGGCGATCACCCTGAAATGGACCACTGCCCCAGGCTTCCGGATTATCCCTTTGTGATCAAGGGGACCGGTGGGGGAGAGGGCTCCCAAATTTGGCTGATAGAAGACGCCCAGGATCTGAAGCATGTAACAGAAATACTCAAGCATTTTGAAATACAGGGCCTTTTCGGCTTTGTATTGCAGGAATTTATTCCTAATCTCCAAAGGGATCTCAGGGTTGTAATCATAGGAAATCACATCCAGAGCTACTGGCGATGCAACACATCGGGTTTTCTCCATAATATTGCAAAAGGCGGACAAATTGATGCTAGGTCCGATCCGGAGTTGCAAGCAATAGGAAGAGATGCGGTAAAAGAACTGTGCACACGTACCGGAATCAATATGGCAGGTTTTGATATTGTTTTTTTGGAGGGATCTAATATTCCTTTATTTATTGAAATCAATTATACCTTCGGTCGAACCGGTTTAGGAGGCTCTGATACCTTTTATGAGTTCTTTGAGAACGAGGTTAATCAGTGGCTGAAGGCGTGCGGATAATATTTTTTATCACGAAAGCACGAAAAATTAAAAACACGAAAGGGATATATGTGGAGGGACGCGCCAACTTGATTTTCAGGTTTTTGTTTCGTGTTTTCGTACCTTCGTGTTTTCGTGATTGATTTTGAATAGTTTATGAACCGCACAAGGTGTGAAAATTGCAATCCTGGAGTTTTATATGACATCCCAAGTACGTGTAATAGTTACAGCCGGATACGGAACCAACTGTGAGATGGAGATGGCCAATGCGTGCAGGTTGGCCGGTGCAGATCACGTTGATATAGTACATCTCAGTGATCTCCTGGATGGGAGCGTCCGCCTGGATGACTATCATTTCCTTAACCTGCCGGGTGGATTTTTAGATGGCGATAATCTAGGGGCGGCACAGGCCGGGGCATACAGGCTCCGAAATGCCAGAGTTAAGGGAACAGGAGAACGTCTGCTGGATCAACTCCTGGAATTTGTGGAAAAGGGG
>JAYEFH010000010.1:0-6098 GCA_034658555.1 Thermodesulfobacteriota bacterium
CGTTATCAGGAACTTCGAGATAATCGGCGAAGCAGCGAAACGTATTCCAGAAACCTACAGGGAAAAACATCCCTCTATCCCCTGGCGGGGTCTTGCCGCATTTCGTGACGTTCTTATCCACCAGTACTCAGGCGTGAGCATTGCCGAGGTATGGCAGATTATCGACCGGGATCTTTTAGGTTTCAGGGATGCAATTCTCGCCATTCTCCCGCCCTTGGAGCAGCTTGAAAAAGAACTTGCCGGAGATGACTAACCTGTAGAATCGGGGTGAAGAAATTCAATCCGTGGATATTCTCATATGCACAGATAGTGTATCTTTAGCTGGATCATTTGTGAGATTAGATTTATTGGAGGGACACACAATGTCCATTGATGAAGGTCATGTGATTTCATGGGATATATCTACATTTGAGAAATTTACCCTTTGTAACTTCTCCATTGCTTCATCAGGAGGGTTGCTCGAACCTTACTCTCTAAACAGATCAAACCTGCCTGAAAATCTGGAAATGAGCAAAGGTCTCATTCTCTCTGGACGCGGCCCTATCTGGCTTTATGGATATCTGGTCCATCTGGCCCATACTTTTGCGTGGATAGCTCTATACGACCCAAGGCTTGGAGGAGCCGTAGTAATAGAGCGTCATGTAAAAAATGCGCCGAAATTAGGCGAAATAATAAAACTTTCTGAATATCCCAAACCCGAGGTAACCTAATGTATTCCAAAATACTTAAAGCCGAATTCATTACCCCTTGTTTCTGCGGAGGAGCAGATCAAAGCAAGCCTGAACTTCGCACCCAGTCCATCCGGGGGCAACTTCGATGGTGGTACAGGATATGTGGGGCGACACGGGATGAAGAAGCGGAACTATTCGGTTCCACCGAAAAGATTTCGCCACTGACTGTTCGTATTGCAAAGGTAAACCTCGGACATGAACCATTTAATTTGAATGATCAAAACAATGAGCTTTCAACATATCTCTGGTACTTTCTGAAAAATCAGGGAGGCCATAATCATCAGGGACGAAAATGCCTGCCTGTGAAAACCTCTTTTGACTTGGTGCTCAAATCAAGAGAAAAAGATCTCTTGGAGAAAGGCGTTGCAGTAGCCGCCCTCTGGATAAGCCTTGGAGCCCTTGGAAGCCGTTCCACCAGGGCAGCCGGATGCATGAGGCTGGTTACGGCAGATTGCCCCCAAACAAAGAAACTCGCTGATGCCATTAATGAAGCAAATGAACCGGTTTCACTTTGGGATACAATTAAATCATATCTTCCATGTAAAAAAGAGAAAAAACCTTTTGAACTGTATAGGCGTCCAAAGGAAACTTCCAGTGGTTTGGATGCAGCGAAATGGTTGGCTGAAAAGTGGTGGGAGGTTAGGAGGTACAAGTTCAAACCACCCCCATAAAAGTTGGATAATCTATAACGGCATTGGCAGGGAAAACCATGATGATGCCTATTGAAGTGTACCCCTTTTCCAACGGTTATAATTGGAGAAGGCATATATCTTGCTTAAAAAACATCTGTTTGATCCATTTCCGATGCTTAATCGATCTATTTCTCTTTGAACCAGTACGTTTTCATATCTTGATAGTATAGGAATTTCCATTTTTTGACAGGATGAACAGGATTGTCAGGATAAAAAAATATTAAGAAATCCTGTAAATCCTGTTGATCCTGTCAGAGAAGTCCGCCCGAAGGGCGCTAATTTAACCCAAGCAGATTACCATCAATTATCCTGAACTCCATACCATCATTTATTGAGATCAGGCTCAGACAATGGGGAGCACCATAGCTTGCGGGTCAGCGCCGCGATTATGACAGAAAGAAATTGAGGTAAGATTATGATATTAGTCCAACAAATAAAAAAAGAAGTAGCTGAATTGCCTAAAGTGCAACTTAACGAATTTCGATCATGGTTTGAAGAGTTTGATGCATCAATTTGGGACAAGCAATTTGAGAAAGATGTGGCTTCGGGAAAACTTGACGACATTGCCAACAGAGCAGTGTCAGATTTTAAGAAAGGGAAATTTAAAAAGCTATGAATCATTTCACATCCCCTTCTTTTTGGAAAGAATACAAAAAGCTCCCAAAACACATCAAAGAATTGGCAGATAAAAATTTTGAGATTCTCAAGAAAAACTCAATACATCCATCATTATACCTTAAAAAAGTGGGGAATTACTGGTCTGTACGAGTAGGGAAGAAGTATCGTGCAGTTGCCATCGAAATGGAAAAGGGGTTGTTATGGTTCTGGATTGAGACTCATGCTACATATGATAAGTTGCTGGAATAAAAGTCATATCGGGATAGGGAGTAGCCTCACGGCTACCCCCTCCTACACCAATGGTGTGACGAAATGCTCAGTCATGGATTTTAGGTAAAAAGGGGAACGGCGGCTTGGAAGAATTCCATTTTTCCAGATTTATCTTTTCTGCCAAATGTAAAACCGCAATCTTGCTGCCGCCTTACTTTGGCTCTACCCTCCGCGGTGGCTTTGGCCATGCCTTCCGACGTATCGTCTGCGCCCTTAAAGGCAAGGAATGTATGGCTTGTCTTCTGAAACACCAATGTATCTATGCCTATGTCTTTGAGACTCCGATTCCGGAAGAGGCTCAAATGATGCGAAAGTACACAGTGGCCCCTGACAAAAGACCTTGAGTTTCACGTCCTTTTCAGAAACCTCCTGCGGCGCATATCGCTACTTTCCTACTTCCATTGCAGTCACAGGCTTGACGACCAGGGGTTCAAAAACCTTATTGAACAGGCACATAAAGTTCAAACCATCAAACGTGCTTTATACTGGCACGATTGGGAACGGTACTCCAACCGCCAGAAAACACGCATGAAGATGGGCGGGTTTATGGGAGAAGATTACCTATAAGGGCGATTTTGAGCCGTTCCTGCCGTATATCAGGCTTGGAGAATATGTGCATGTGGGCAAGGGGAGTAGTTTCGGGCTGGGGCGTTTAGAGATCATCGAGTGAAAATTGATATGTACAGTAGGGACGAGTCTTGAGGAAATGAGATGAGAATTGAGGATAAGTAGATTATGTTCATTTGCAGGAAACAGCAGACAGCTTAAAGGTACAGATCCTTCATCAGTGGCTAATCAATTGCTGCGTAACAATATGCAATTGGCTGAAGTAGTGAAATAAAATGAAAATATACGACGAATTCTTTTCTATAATCAAAAAACTGAATGAAGCTAATATTCACTATGCGGTTGTTGGGGATATTGCGTTATCATTTCATACTCAACCAAGGTATACTAAAGATGTTGATATTTTGTTGATTGAGGGTGACATTGATAATCTAAAATCCATTTTGAAAAAAATGGAATATACATTTGAAGCGAATCCATGGACTTTTAAGAATATGCTAACCGCACAGTTTGAGAAAATATTTTAGTGTACTTGGGAAGATTTATATTATAGCATGAGCGGTGTCTTCAGTGGTACCAAGGATGGCTAGATGCACCGCTTTCCGGCTATGCGGGAATGACAGGCGCTTCACACCCAACATTCTCGCGAAGGCGGGAATATCGATTATTTTTAGCTCCATTCAGTTTTTTTTAAAATACCTCTTTATTAATAAGAATGATATAATTCCTGACAACACTAATCCTATCAGAACAATCAATGTAAAAAAAACAACCTGTTTTTTACTGATGATCAAATTTACCTTACTTCAGGTTCTTTGACATTGAATTTGTTGCCTATAATACTATTGGGATAACCATTCTGAATAATATAGTTATCTTTCTGTTTCATAATTATATTATCATATATATCATTATAGACACTTCCATGGTCAATACAAACTCCTGCCTTATGAGTGCCATAAATAGTGTTGCCAAACACGATATTCTCTATAGATGGAAAGGCATTGATACCACTTGTGTCGTCTTTGACATCGCTGCAGGCAGAACCAAGGAGCACACCGGAAAAGAAAAAAACGCTGTTTTCCCCCTTATTGTTATCGGTAATGCTGTTAAGACAGAATATGTTCCTAAAGCCACTTCTGACTATTTTAATACCATCGCCGGCAGCATTGGAGATTACATTACGAACTATTATGTTATAAGCAGCATTGTCAAGGGATATGTTCGGCAATTTTGATACGGCAGAGCCGTCTGCAAGCCGACCAAAATGTAGAACAAAATCATTCCTGAGATCATCATCCGACTGAGATTTCCTGAAACCGTTACCGTTAATAATATTTGATTCTACAATATTGCTCACTGAGTAAAAATCAAGACACAAACCCTCCTTGTCGTTATTGACAATGTAATTACCCGCTAAGACATTGCCGTTTCCTCCCTCTATATATCCCGGAAGACTGGTTGTCATGAATATAAGAGGCCTCTACTATGTTTTTGAAAGGTACCCCCTCGTTTTTAAAAGATGAATCCTTTGGAAAGAAACAATCACTATCAAATGTATCCATAACGCCGTATTCAAACACAGGCAAAAGTTGGGTTATAACAATCCCGGCAGACCAGTTTGAACTGCTGTGACCATCAGAGATCTCGCAATTGGTGATGCAAACATGATGAGAACCTTCCTGTATCATTATTCCACCGCTTTGATTTTCCATGAATTTACTGTGATTAATATGAATGAAGCGTGACCCCCCTCGTATGACCATTCCTCTATTACGACAGTTGACAATTGTTATGTTGTCAACGACAAGCCCTGTTGTGTTAATGAGCATTATTCCACATTTTAATGGTTCTTCAATAATTAGGTCCTTTAATCCCGCATTGTTAATGTCTTTTCCTATAATTGCAATGTTTATATTATTTGATACGAGATGAGTTGAGCTACCCCTTATTATTATATTACTTCTAAGATTGATTGGTTCGTTAAGGATTATTTCCATTTTAGTAAGAATTATCTCTGTTTGATCAGAAGTCCCTATATTTTTCATAAAACTATTAAGCTCTTTAGCAGTATCGCCATTAAAATATAATATCTTATGTTTCCCTTCTGTCTTTTTTATCTGTTTCATGATTGAGGCTTTCAGTTCCTGAATATATCTGCCGGTATCCATAACCTCCGCAAACTTGACAGGCATCTCCTCTGCGTACCTCAGGACCTTTGCCCTCTTTAATATTTCTTCAGCCTTTGAGCCTTTAGGAACTCTTTCCAGAGGCGGGAGTTGATATTGTGCTATTATGTCTTGCGCATAAATATCCACAGAAAAAAGGAGAAAAATTACACATACGGGAAAGAAAATCCATTGTTTTAACTTAGAAATCATAATTATATCCCATAGTCATTGTAACCTAAGTTAAGCGTTTAGCTGTTAGCGTTTAGGAACGTACAATAAATAACTTGAACAAATTAATGTCTTTTTTGCCGTCTTCTTCGTTGCTCGTCGATCACATAACCCGTTATGCTCGCTCCTCGCGCCTTGAATACAACAAAAAATTCTATTAATTTTTGGTATCCTTCATTTTGTAGTTTACACTTTTCGAGGTTGGTTTTTTAGTCATCTATTTTGAATATCGAACCGCAGAACAAGGAACCGCAGAATTTCGAAGGTATTATTTCGACATTCGATATTTCTTGTTCGGGGATGGTTCCATATGTTGTGATATATCCGAGATATTTGTGGAATGTTCCCCCAACCTATAGGGGCGGGTTTGAAATCCGCCCCTACAATTAATGAAAATGTATTCGGCAATATCCCGTAGGGGCAGGCCCCCGTGCCTGCCTGCCCTGACAATATGCAACCACAGGGGAAAGGCAACCACAGGGGGTTTGCCCCTACATTATTTGAAAACGAATTGCATCACATACGGGAATACATCATCATCAGGTTCAAGGGTTACCGAAAAAACCGGTATATGTCGGCTATGGCCGCAAGTCCAATCCCATGTCCGGATGTTCCAGTGTGAGCCATTGATTATAATATGGGTCACCCTTATTCAGCCAGATAGCCCACTGACGACTGAAGCGATCCGCATCTTCCGACGGCCATTGTTCAGGATACCACCAACCCTGCGGGCAAATAAATCGGGCAAAAGGCGTATATACGCTGCGACAGCCCTTGTCGAGACACCGGAGCGCCAGGTCGAGAACAGAATGGGGACCCAG
>JAYEFH010000011.1:0-5986 GCA_034658555.1 Thermodesulfobacteriota bacterium
CAGCATGCGGGGTGTATAGGCATCCATTCGGTAGCTGGTGGTGGGCCCTGCGGAACCCACCGGCCTTCCCTGCGGGGCCGGAGAGGGACCCACATAGTATATTAACTGCCCACTTAGATCTACAGGCAATGAATCCCCCCTGTCTAGCATTTCCACCAATCGACGATGGGTCTGGTCCCGCCCTGTATAAACAACACCGTTGAGCAACACCCAATCACCAGCCCGCAGATCCCGTATAGCCGATTTTGACAGTGGAAGCTCAATCCGAACAACTCCTTGAGCAAGAAGCATGGGGAAGTGACCCCTGACCCTTGGCCTTTGGCCCGTAATGACCCATGAGCCATCTCTCCACTTAGCTGTGCAATGCCTGGCAGCATGACACTGGATGTTTATTGCTACGGGGAGGCTTGCTATATGACAGGGATAAACCTCCACTACCACACCAAGAGACGTAACAGACCCGCCAAGTCCCAAAGGACCAATCCCCAGGCCATTAATTCGGGCAAAGATCCGGTCCTCCAGCTCGGCCAGATCATCCCTTGGATTTCTCGAACCCACAGGTCTCAACAGGGCCTTTTTGGCAAGCAGGGCCGATTTTTCCATAGTGCCGCCGATGCCTATGCCTATTATCCCGGGAGGGCAGGGGTTTGGTCCAGCCTTTAGCACCTGATTCGCTACCGCCCTCACAATGCCGTCCTCGCCTGCCGAAGGCGGGAGCATCACCATGGCACTCATGTTTTCGCTTCCACAGCCCTTTGGTAATACGGAAATCTTCAGGCTGTCACCGGCCACCGGCTCTACATGGACAACCGCAGGAGTGTTGTCCCCTGTATTTTTCCTGGTAATAGGATCGCAAACAGAGCATCTAAGACAACCTTCTCTCGTACCTTGGGCAATCCCCTCATTTATGGCCCTGACCAGATCGCCCTCAATTTTAAGCTCGTGACCTGTTTGCACAAATACAACATCAATACCTGTATCCTGACATATCGGAAGACCTGTCTGCATAGCAAGACTTGCATTTTCTGCTATAATATCAAGCATCAGCCTGCCGGTCTGTGATTCTTCTCTCTCCCTTGCAGCCAGGAGAGCAGTCTCGACATCCTGTGGCAGTTCACGGTTTGCGGTCTGAACCAGCCTGCTTACTATTGAAGTGATGTCTCGTTCTGATAGTTTCATAGTTCGAGTTTAGACTCTCAGATACACAAAAGCAAATATATAGCTGACGTGCCAGGCAAATGGGTGGCGCTTATTTTTCCACAGTGGTAACCTGTGACCGAAAGTCCATCTTGACTATTCCGGAAAATATCCAGAGGCTGAGAGAAGCCTTCCGCCATGTTATGCGAAAACATTATATTATTAGGCCGGGGGGGAACTTCGGGTTAAGGCAGTTGTCTATCCAAGTGAATAATTACCTCTCAGGTTATCTATGAGCAAACTGAAGGCAGAAAAACTGGTAAAGCGTTTTAGTGGCCAACCGGCGGTCAATGGCGTAAGCCTGGAGTTATCAGACCATAGCATAGTAGGTCTGTTGGGTCCAAATGGTGCCGGCAAGACCACTATATTCTATATGATCGCCGGTCTCATCAGACCCGACGAAGGGAAAGTTTTGCTTGAAGGGGAAGATATAACTAATTTACCTATGCATAAACGGGCTCGTAAAGGCATAACCTATTTACCTCAGGAGCCCTCGGTATTCAGGAAGTTGACAGTTGCAGATAACATCCGACTTGTATTGGAAACAAGGGGGCTCTCTTGCCAGGAAATAGAGAGTAAGACCCTTGAACTCTTAGATGACATGGGACTCTCCGCCCTTGCGGATCAACAGGCACAGTCGCTGTCTGGAGGAGAACGGAGACGTGTGGAAGTTATGCGGGCACTTGCTACCGATCCAAAGTTTATTTTGCTTGACGAACCCTTTGCAGGTGTTGATCCCTTAGCTGTATCCGATCTGCAAAAGATAATACGGGACCTGAAGGCCAGGGGAATAGGAATCTTCATTTCAGACCACAATGTTCGTGAAACCTTGACTGTATGTGATCATGTCTATATTGTTAATTTAGGAATAATTAACGAAAAGGGTACTTCGGAGCACATCGCTTCAAGCGATGTAGCACGGAGAATATATTTGGGAGAAAACTTTAAACTGTAAGCTGGTTATGGCTTATCTTATTTCATATGGCCTTAGAACTACGACAACAACTTAAGCTTACACAGCAACTGGTAATGACTCCCCAGTTGCAGCAAGCTATTAAACTGCTTCAGCTCTCACAAGTTGAACTAATCGAAACGATTGACCAGGAATTAGAAATTAATCCGGTCTTGGAGGAATCCGGATCGGAAGATATCCTATCCTCAAATGATACTGATCGCAGCAACTCTCTACAAGAAGAATCCGACTCGTACGAGACCCAACCTCCAACTTTGGCTTCCTCTGAACTTGAAAAAATTCCATGGGAAGACAATGCAATCCAAGATATAAACTGGAAAGATTTTTGGGACGAAGACAACAGGTCCTCACTTCCTGCATATTCCTTTGAAAAAAAGGATGCCCCAAACTATGACAATCTCTTTGCTCGCACCACCGATCTGAGTGAACATCTTACGTGGCAACTTCAGATGGCACACTTCAATGACATGGAGCGTCAAAATGCCTGTCTTATTATCGGCAATCTTGACCGAAACGGCTATCTCAAGACTACAATTGAGGAAATAGCTGAAGAAGTGGGAGGTACTCCGCAACAAGTAGAGGATGTGCTAAAAAAAATTCAGCTCTTCGACCCTGTTGGTGTGGCAGCCAGGGATCTGAAAGAATGCTTACTGGTCCAGATGAATCATCTGGGTATCAATGACCCGCTGGTCTGTGAACTGGTAAGTGAGCACCTTAACCATATTGAACGACACAATTATCAAGCTATGGCCAAGGCTACCGGGCAGTCATTGGAGGAAATAGTCCAGGCAATTGAGATAATAACCAACCTGGAACCTTGTCCCGGGCGACCATTCAGCAGTGAGGAGGTCCAATACATCGTTCCTGACATTTATGTTCATAAAGTAGACGATGAGTATGTAGTTTCCTTGAATGACGACGGAATGCCAAGACTGAGAATAAGTTCTTTTTACCGCGATGCCATTAAAAACGGAATTGCCGGTTCCTCTGCCAAGGACTTTATCCAGGGCAAACTCAAGTCTGCCCTATGGCTGATTCGCAGCATCCAACAGCGGCAAAAGACTATCTACAGAGTCACGAAGAGTATTGTAAAGTTCCAGGGGGAATTCCTGGACAAAGGGATAGCCTATCTCAAGCCTTTAATACTCAGAACCGTGGCAGATGACATCGAGATGCACGAATCCACCATAAGCAGAGTAACCACAAATAAATATGTCCATACACCACAGGGTATTTTTGAGCTAAAGTTTTTTTTCAGCGCGAGCCTGGGCCGGGATGATGGCTCTGATGTGGCATCTTATAGCGTAAAAGAACAGATTCGTCAGATGATCCAGGCAGAGAACCCGACTCGACCATACAGTGACAAGCAGATTGTGGAAATATTGGCCAAGGACCATATACGTATTGCAAGACGAACTGTG
This sequence comes from Thermodesulfobacteriota bacterium, assembly GCA_034658555.1. Lineage (GTDB taxonomy): Bacteria > Desulfobacterota > Dissulfuribacteria > Dissulfuribacterales > UBA3076 > UBA3076. Next base: position 3,592 of record JAYEFH010000011.1, read on the forward strand.
GCAAAGTACAGGGATTTGATGGGTATTCTGCCCTCCAGTCGCCGCAAGCGACCTGCAATAAATAATTTAAAAAAATAACGAATAGATAGATCCCCATTGAGAGGTATATATGCAAATCAATGTGACATTTAGGCGTCTGGATCCTTCGGATGCACTGCGCGAATACGCTGAAAACAGACTCCAAAAACTCAAAAAATATGCCGATGGCCCCATGGATGTAAATGTCGTTTTGTCAGTGGAGAAATTCAGGCAGACAGCAGAGGTTGTGCTTTCAGGAGATGGCGTAAGGGCAGCAGCCAAGGAAGAACAGAATGAAATGCGGGCGGCTATAGATCTGGTATCCGACAAAATCTATAAGCAGTTAAAGCGATATAAAGAAAAAATCCGCAGCAAGAGAGGATCCGGATCAATAGCCGAACCGGCCCTTTTAGATATATCACCGTCTCCCGAAACAGAAAAAGAGGACTTGGGTATAATCACCACAAAAAAAATGGATGCCAAACCCATGGCTGTTGAGGAAGCAGCGGCTCAGTTCCAGTCACTTACTCAAAACTTTATGATGTTCACCAATGCTGAGACCAACGCAATAAACGTCCTTTACCGGCGTATGGATGGGACTTTGGGGTTAGTCGAACCGTAATGACTGTGAAGATACTCGATTTTATTTGCAACAGATGTATCATCCCCGACCTTAATACCAAATCTAAAGAAGAGGCACTGGCCGGCCTGGCTAAAAGGGTAGCGGAAATAGAGCCCGCCTTGAACCAGGATGCTGTATTATCTGTCCTCAATGAGCGTGAACAACTGGGCAGTACAGGTATTGGGGGTGGAGTGGCAATTCCACATGGGAAACTCCCCGAACTGGGCCATATGCTCATATTAGTCGGCCGGAGCTTGGGGGGTATCCCTTTTGATGCAATGGATAATCGTCCGGTTCACATTATGTTTCTTTTGCTTGCACCCGACAACTCGGCAACCCAGTATCTCAAACTATTAGCCCAGGTTTCAAGGGTGTTAAAGACCCGGGAAGTGCACAAGCGAATTATGGAAGCACCGGATGCAAGTTCCATTAAAAAAGTAATAGAAGAAATAGACGGTTAGGTCTAAGACCCATAGCGTTTTACACAAAAAACGAAAAGTGACCGACAAATCACTACAAGCCCCGTTGCAAAAAGATGAGATGGGGGTAATTCCAGCACCTGATGATCCGGTCAAACTGGTTCAAGCGGTAGTTATAACAGGCATGTCCGGATCCGGTAAGAGTAATGCACTCAAAGCCTTTGAAGACATGGACTATTACTGTGTGGACAATCTTCCGATAGCCCTCTTGCCGGAGTTTCTCTCTCTTACTGAAAATATTTCCACAATGCCCACCCGTGTAGCCCTTGTGATGGATGTACGGGAAAAGAGTTTCCTCGATCAATACCAGTCTATCTTTACACAGATTAAAGAAGAAGGATTCCATCTCGAAATTCTGTTTCTCGATGCAAAGGATGAGGTGTTAGTACGGAGATTCAGCCAAACCCGCCGCCGGCATCCCTTGAAGCCCAAGAGCAATATCCTTGAAGGAATACATCTTGAGAGGAAACATCTAATGGGTCTGAGGGAATGTGCCGACAAATTATTTGATACCTCAGACTACAATGTCCATCAGCTAAGGCAGAGTATTGTCAGGCTTTATTCCTTTAGAAAGCGCCTGGATCAACTTGTGATACATATATTATCATTCGGTTTTAAGTACGGGCTTCCTGCCGATGCCAACCTGGTCCTGGATGTCAGATTTTTGCCAAATCCATACTTCGATCCGGAGCTGCGTCCTTTAAGCGGCTGCGACCATGAAGTGCGAAACTATGTTTTGGGGAAAAAAGACACTATTGAATTTCTTAAACATGCCGAAGGCCTTTTGAAATTCCTTGTCCCGGAATACAGAAATGAAGGCAAATCTTATCTTGTGATTGCCGTAGGATGCACAGGGGGTCGACACAGGAGTGTTGCTATTGTAGAGCATCTAAAAGAACTATTTACAGGGGCTGATGAGGAGGTTATCGTCACACACAGAGACCTGGAGTTGGAGGGATAGATACATGGTAGGTGTGGTTGTGACATCTCACGGACGTCTTGCTGATGAGCTGTTATTAACGACGGTTTTCATTGTGGGCAAGGCCGACCAGATGATTGCCCTTTCTATAGATCCGTCAAGGCCTATAGATAAATTACAGTCCGACATCCGCAAGGCTATTAAGGAAGTAGATACGGGGGACGGCGTACTGATACTTACAGATATGTTCGGTGGAACTCCAGCCAACATGACCCTTACCTTCCTGGATGACAACAAGGTCGAGGTCATAACAGGGGTAAATCTTCCTATGTTGATCAAATTGTGCCAGTGCAGGAA
>JAYEFH010000012.1:0-5980 GCA_034658555.1 Thermodesulfobacteriota bacterium
CTGTGCTCAGGTAACGGTCGCCTCCATCGGAAAAAATTACGACCACAAGGCCCTGTTCCAGTTTCACAGCCTCTGAAAGTGCCACAGCCATGGCAGCCCCTGAACTCATCCCGACAAAAAGCCCTTCTTCGCGCGCGAGTTTTTTGGTCAGCTCAAATGCTTCATTATCGTGGACATTGACAATGTCATCCGGCAGGCGCTTGTCAAAAATCCCGGGCCGGTAGGATTCCTTCATATTTTTAAGTCCCTGGATGCCGTGACCGAAATATGGCTCCACTCCGACTATCCGGACCTTTGGATTGAGTTCTCGAAAGCGTTGCGTAACTCCCATCAAAGTGCCGGTGGTTCCCATGGCGGTGACTACTACATCTACCTTGCCTTCGGTCTGCTCCCAGATCTCCGGGGCAATACCATGATAGTGGGCCAAAGAATTGTCAGGGTTGTTGTATTGGTCTGTGCAGAAGTAGCGGTCAGGCTTTTCAAGTGCCAGCTTGTATACTGCCTCTATTGCACCATCAGTCCCCAGGCGGGCGGGAGTCAGGAGTATCTCGGCACCGTAGGCCCGCATGATTTGACGGCGTTCGATACTGGCCGCCTCGCTCATAGCGATAAGACAACGATAACCCTTTACCGCCGATACCATCGCAAGACCAATGCCGGTATTACCGCTGCTTGCTTCAAGAATTATCCTGTCCTTTGTGAGTTCTCCCCGTTTTTCCGCCCCTTCAATCATGGAAAGAGCTATACGATCTTTAATAGAGCCTCCCGGATTGAAGCTCTCCATTTTTGCCAGGATAGTGACTTGCCTGCCTGGATCGAGACGGCGAATAGGAACAAGCGGAGTATTACCAATTGTGTCCAGGATGTTTTTAACAGGTTTTCTCAAGACTGATAAAATTCTTAAACTCCCTTCTTCTCCCTTTGGAGAACGCCTTTTTGCTCATACCTAATCGTCATTCCCCCGAAGGCGGGAATCCAGGTTCATCTTACAGCACAACAATTCTATCATACTATCTGCGCTTTCTTATCCAGAAGATAAGAGCAGACTCTGCCATGAACTCTCTGCTTATATTCCGATCCAGCAACCATTCCATTTTATCCAGCCACTGGCAATACTCGGCCAAGTCCTGAAAGCCAAATCGATGAGAGATCGCCTGAAGCTCATTCTCGTAATCAGGGTTGAAAAATATCTGAACACCTGGTTCCTTTTGTTCTTTCCTGTCTTCTCCCTGTAACCCTTTAAGTATCATCAGGTCCCTGAGAAAAGTGCGGATTATCTGTACAGCAAGGAGGATACTCTCACGTTTATTTGAAATCCGCTTTGACAGGACAAATAGCATGAAGAGTGCTTTTTCTCTATTACTTTTCAGAAATTCAAGCAAATTTTCTCTCACTGAAAGAATATTCTGCTCAAGCAAATCTTTGGCCTTTAAGATGCTGCCTTCTGAAAAACAAGCCAGAAATTGGGCTGAGTCAGAGGGGCAAAGTCTTTCTTCTTTAATACGCTCCATAAGTGCGCTGACTGATAGGCATTCACAATGTATCACCTGGCAGCGGGATACAATAGTAGGCAGAAGGGTCTTGGTCGAAGTGGCCGTGAGGATAAGGTGGTTGCCGGCAGGGGGCTCTTCCAGGGTCTTCAAAAGGGCATTTGCAGCCGGAAGATTTATTTTTTGGGCCTCCAGTATGAGGCATACTCTATGTTGAGAATCCAGGGGGGAAAAGGACAATGCCCTTTGCAGATCACGGATCTGATCCAATTTTATCATTGTCCCTTGAGGCCTCAGAATTACAAGATCAGGGTGGGCCTGGTGCTCAAACTTGATGCACCCCGAACAACTGCCGCATGGGCTCGGAAGATCCTCTCCAAGATATGGTTTTTCACACAGAAGCAGCTTCGCAAAGGAAAAGGCCAAGGCCTCTTTACCTGCTCCGGGAGTTCCCACCAATAAATAGGCATGGGCCAAAAGGCCCTTTTTCATCATACGACCGAAGACCCGGATGGGCCTTTCCTGGCCTGAAATATCAGCCGGCACTTGTCTGTTCACACTGTTTTTTACTGGACCACAGATTTTAAATTCTCCCATATCCATGGCAAACCGGATACCTGCGACCATATCCAAAGGCTTTGGTAGTAACCCTCGGGCCCATAGGGGCCTGATGACGTTTGTACTCGCTGCGGTCAACCATCTGAACAATTTTATATACTGTCTCCGGATTAAAACCTTCTGCGATTATCCGGTCAGGTGAGGTGTTCTGTTCCAGATGTTTTTCAAGTATTGCATCCAGGATGTCATAGGGTGGAAGATCGTCCTGGTCCTTCTGCCCGGGTCTTAGCTCAGCCGAAGGGGCTTTTGTCAGCACCCGCTTGGGGATTATTTCTCCCTCTGAGTTGAGATATTCGGCCACTTTATAGACCATAATCTTGGGTAAATCCGAGATAATGGCAAAGCCCCCGCTCAAATCACCATAGAGTGTGCAATACCCAACTGCAAGTTCCGACTTGTTACCCGTAGTGAGTACCAGATGGCCGAACTTGTTGGATATGGCCATGAGCAGGTTGCCCCTGATCCTGGCCTGTATGTTTTCTTCAGTAACATTCCTGTCTTTTCCGGAAAAAACCGGCTCAAGGGTCTTAAGATATGAATCAAAGATGTCTGATATTGGAATTGTACTGGTCCGGATTTCCAAATTTCTGGCCAATGCCTCTGCGTCCTCAATACTTGCCTCTGATGTATAAGGAGAGGGCATTATTACTCCCAGCACATTTTTAGGGCCAAGGGCCTGTGCGGCAACAGCGGCGGTTACAGAAGAGTCTATCCCGCCGCTCAGACCCAGCACGACCTTGCTGAAACCACATCCGGTTATATAGTCTTTCAGGCCAAGCTCAAGGGCCTTGATCACACTCTCTTCCCTGGAGGCCGAGACCATGTGTTTTTCACCTTGCAGGGCGTCTGTATCGACAGTGACCAAATCCTCTGTAAAATCCTTTGCCTGGGCCATGATCTTCCCGGTATGATCAACGGCCATGCTGCTACCGTCAAATATCAGACAGTCCTGCCCTCCGACTGCATTGATATAAAAAAAAAGCCTGCGGTATTTGACGGCAAGGTGACTCAAGATATGATAACGAAAGGCGGCTTTTTCTATGTCAAATGGAGACGAATTTATTGTGATGAAGACATCAGTCCCCTTTTCTGCCAGTTCAGCCACAGGGTTCACAGGATAGTTATGTTCATGGAAGATGTCTCTATCGTTCCAGATGTCCTCGCATATCGTAATGCCTAAAGAGAGTCCTTTAAAGGATACAGGCGTACTCTCCGTCCCTGGCTCAAAGTACCTGGTTTCATCAAAGATATCGTAGCTGGGGAGGAGCCGCTTGTGCACCTTGGCCAGGACCTTTCCATCTTCAAACAGGATGGCCGTATTGTGTATGGGTTTTCCGGTACTTTTGGTATTCGGTGAAACGCAACCACACAGGACGGCAATCCCTTTCACCTTGGACATCAGCCAATCTATGGCCTGCAGGTTGTCCTGTATAAATTCTTTACGTTCCAGCAGATCCCGTGGGGGATAACCACATACTGCAAGCTCAGGGAATATGACCAATTCACACCCTTTGTCCCCGGCCTTTCCGGCAAGTCGAACCATCTGGGCCACATTGTGCCTAAAGGCCCCGATTATAGGATCGTACTGTGCCAGACCTATTTTCACTTCAATCACCAAATCATCCAATCACTAAATCACCAAATTATCACATTCCCTTATGGCACTCTTCCACAACCGCCTGTAGCTCTTTATTCAGCTCCGGGGGCAGACCGTTGATTCTTACGTCCAGGAATCCTCTGACTATGGTGGATGTAGCCTCTTCTTCATCAAGACCCCGGGCCATAAGGTATTCGATCTCCTCCTTGGCAATCCGGCCTACGGCTGCTTCGTGGGACATATCCACATCCGCAACATGGGCCTCAAGCTCAGGTATGGCGTGAATCACGCCGTGTTCCGCCAATATCAGTCCCTGGCATTCAAGGTGGGCCTTAATATTAGCGGCAAGGCCGATAAGGTGTCCCCTGGCTACGACCCGGCCACCGAAAGATATGGTCCTGGATATTATCTCAGATCTGCTTCCAGGGGCCTTAAGTATAACCTTGGCACCAGTGTCTATATCTGAGCCCTTATGGGCCACGATGACTGAGTTAAAGCGGGCCATGGCATTTGGACCGGCAAGAGTGGCTGTTGGAAAGGTCTGGACGGACTTTACCCCTTTAAGGGAAATGTAATTAGAGAGAAAGACGCCGTCCTCCTCTACCCTGATACCCGTACGGGGCCTCACGTAGACATTTTCACCCCAGTTATGGACCATGGTAAAGGTAAGCTTTGCCCCCTTTTTGACATAAAATTCAGATATCCCAATATGCAGCCCTGACTTCAGATGGGGATGTGTAGAGCATCCTGTGATGACATGTAACTCAGAACCCTCTTCTGCTATCACTATATTGTGAACGCGCTGGGCTACGTTTTCATTCCGCATGTAAAGGCAGGTCTGAAGTGGATAAATTACCTTTTCACCAGGAAGGGCCCGAATAAAATAACCATTATCGAGTTCCTGATCAGCTTCCCTGGTAAAAGAATCTTTCTCTGCGGATATAAGCTTCCACCAATAGTCCTTGAGGCCGTTATATTTTTTAAATGCCTCTGTGATGGGAAGCAGCTCTACGCCCTGTGACTCACAATTACACTTCTGGACACTGCCGTTTGTTTGAATAAAGGTACCTGCCCTGTCCAGACCTGTAAGATCAATTCCGGTCTGCTTGAGTCTTTCAATCTCTTCTTCTTCAAACTCCCCTATATCTTTTGGTCTCTCCATCTCAGAGGCGGGTGTGAAGGTCTCCAGCAGGTCTTCATCACTTCTTAAGTTCTTTGTATCGTAATGGTTTTCTGAATAATTCATATCTTCAAGCCCTGTTCGAATAAACGGCATCTGGCGCACTCTTCATAGCCATAATTCTTGATTCTCTCAAATATATCCCGTGGGTTCCCTTGGCAGTATATCTGCCCGTTCAGCATGACATGTCCCCTGTCGGCATTTACGTAGTTGAGTATAAGCCCGGTATGGGTAATTATCAGACCGGACTTCCGGCGGTTTTTGCGCACTTCTTTTTGTAACAGCTTGCGGATCATCTGACATATCACATCCAGGTTCTCAATATCTACACCGGATTCCGGCTCATCAAGAAGCGACAGATCAGGACTCTGTGCCAAAAGCTGGAGCAGTTCGGATTTTTTTATTTCACCACCGGAAAAGCCGAGATTCACTTGCCTTTCCAGGAAATCCTCAAAATTATAAGCAAGAGCTAACTCGCTCCCTGCATCGCTTTCCTTGCCGTATAAAGCCAACAAGTTCTTAAGCTTTACGCCCCTCAGAGTAGGAGGGCGCTGGAATGACAGCCCGAGGCCGAGTTTGGCCCTTTCGTTAATTGGCAGGTGCGTAATATCCTTTCCCTTGAAGAGTATGCGACCGTGCTTGACCTTGTAACCGGAAAAACCCATCAAGGTCACGAGCAACGTTGTTTTCCCTGAACCGTTTTTACCAAACAGGCAGTGTGTCTCGCCCGGTCCAATCCGGAGGTTGATCCCCTTGAGGATCTCCTTGCCCTGTACCTCTACCCAAAGATCTTCTATCTGCAGCATAAAATGCCGGACCTCCTCAGTAATTATTCACTCATTCCCTGTCTGGCAGTCAAGGAATGTGAAACGGTTAAGTCCAAAAACAGAATGTAAGAGATACGCCCTGGATTTACAAGAAGCTCTATCTGATAATTTATGATTGACCAGCCAACGGCTGGAAATGTTAAGCTCATTGAAAGCGGGAGGAACTGCAGCTCGATGCGCTACTCAGACCGCCGGGAACCGGCCCTGTTGATGAACCAGAGCTAAAGCTCGACAGCATCTTCTCCACTTCCCCCGATCCGCACTCAGG
>JAYEFH010000013.1:0-5976 GCA_034658555.1 Thermodesulfobacteriota bacterium
CCTTATCCACTTGAGGCATACACATACGCCAGGCTGAATGATTCAGCCGGGCCATATTTTTCCCTGCCCTGAATAGCCTGATTTTGTCATCCTTTCCACAGTAGGCCTTGAGTCCTTCAAATATGGCCTGACCATAATGCAGACACGCTGAGGCCGGATCAAGAGAAAAGTTACCATAAGGTACTATCCTGGCGTTATGCCAGCCGGTGTCTGCTTTATAATCCATTAAAAACATATGGTCTGAAAAGTGTTTACCGAAACTCAGGTTAGAAGAAGAGGGGAGATCTTTTCGTTCTGATTCGGGCAAAAGCTCTATTTCAATATCCATAATAAGATTCATCCTTTTCCGAGAAGTGATACACTTTAGCCATGGTCTACTCCTAATTCAATAGTCCATTTAACCAGGAACGCACATAAATAGTCCTGAAGGTATCAGCCGGACCTATGGTGTGAGGGGAATAAGGAAGCCATAGAGACGAGTTACTGGGGCAGGTGACATTCCCGGAGATCATGTCGTCATTTATAATCTCCGGCCGCAGGTTATCAAAACGGACCACGCCGATGGAATCAACATAAGTCAGAGAGATGTCCAGGATAGGACGAATAACAGTAAGACGCCCATGGACATCCTTTCCCAATTCTACAAGGCCCCAACGTCTTTCAGTAAAACTTTCAAACCATAGACCCTGCCGGTACTCGCCGGTTATTTTGTCAAGCATCAGGGGAATAGTCCAGTCTTCATATGGCAAATTAATACAAGCCTTCACAGTGGCCTCGACCTCACTGCTGCCCTGGATCGCCAGGTAACTCCAGTCATCATAATCCGGGAAATCCTGTCTGATCAGAGACCTTCCCCGGTCCTGGACAGCCCATACCGCATGGCAAACAGCACAGGCAACAAGGCCCGCGTCTTCCGGCCTGTGACCAATACGTTTTTGGTCCATGGGCGGTCCTGGATGAAGTCCTGTTTTATCTTCCAAGTGGCAATCTGTACAAGTTACATCCCGTTTCTTGCCCCCGCATGGCCCAGAATGGCAGTCCGTACACCCCATACCTACCGTCCTGTGTACATCAGGGGTCATGTCATGCCACTCCATACCATAGGGCCTTTGAATGTGCTTACCCTCAACCAGGGGTACACGAAAATCATCTTCAAAGTCCATCTCGAATCGTCCGTAGTAGTCCCAACCAACGAAATTTCCGTAGTGGCAGGAAAGACACCGAATATCCGGGACCTTTCCACGGAATTTGTGATCCCAAGGCCCTTCGGCCTTGATATTCAGATGACATGCGGCACAGCCGGTCCCGCGAGTAGTGCCGATGTAATCGTCGCCCTGGTAATAAACGTGGCAGCGAAGGCACCTCCTCCTGAGCATATCCGAAACAAGTTCCTTTTCCGTATAAGGAGGCTCTTCTATGGGCAATTCCAGCAGAGTCGGCACCTGCTCACCAGGGAAAAAACCAGACCAAACCGCCCCTATTGCACCTGACAGGGTAAAATGACCGGAGGAGCCGGCTGCAGTCACCTCCCGGACGTGACATTTTCCGCAGGCGTCGGCCATTCGGGATGGGTGGGACGGCATGGGAATCAAGCCATTGTGGGCCTGAGCGTGGGTATAACCTTCAGACATCCCTTGATGACATGCATTACAGCCAATATCATGGGCAGGGTCCAACTCCACGCTGTGACACCGTCTGCAGCCTGATTTACCAAGAGATGAATCCATAAAGGGGGGCTGACATGCGGAGAGCAGGCATACTACAAGTATGTTAATATATAGACGAATCATTATAAGTGCCTAAAGTTAATGTATTGATCGCGTATGATGTTACACTTTTTTTTGCGACAAACCAAAGATTTAAATATCCTGAGTCGCCAGGTAGCCCGGTGAAAAAACCATGCCTTCACACAAACATAATTTCAAAGCTGCTCTAGCCTATCTGGATAAGTTCCAGTTCCATGGTTTTCGTCTGGGCCTTGAGCGAATGGCCGGCATATTGAATGCGTTCGGCAATCCGGAAAAAAGTTATCCGTGTCTTCAGGTAGCAGGAACAAACGGAAAAGGCTCTGTAAGCGCTATTATTGCAAGTATTTTACATACGGCCGGGTACAGGACAGGTCTCTATACGTCACCCCACCTATCATCCATCAGAGAGAGATTCAGGATAGGGAATACCATGATTTCCGAGGAAGAGCTGAAAGAACAGATCTGGAGAATCAAGGATTTTCTGGAAAGGGGCTATGAACTCAGCTATTTCGAGTTCACTACTGCAATAGCAATGGTCTGGTTTGCAGAGCAGAGAGCTGACCTGGTAATTTTTGAGACAGGTCTCGGAGGCAGGCTGGACGCCACTAACATAGTCATTCCCCTGGTTTCTGTTATTACAAATATCTCCCTGGAGCACCAGGCCTTTCTGGGTAGCAGTATTTCTGAAATAGCCTGGGAAAAGGCGGGCATTATCAAGAAAGGTGTACCGGTGATCACCGGGGTCAAAGAACAGCCTGCTCTTTCTGTGATATTGGACAGATGCCTTGAGAAGAATGCCCCTATTTGGGAGTTTGGCCGTGATTTTGATATAGAAGAACATGGGAATTCGGGAATTGACTATAAAGGGGAATTTCTTAAAATCAACGGATTGGATCCGGCCCTGAAGGGATCGCATCAGGCCGTAAACGCCGGCCTTGCTATAGCGGCCTGTGAGAGATTGATAAAACAAGGATTCAGGATCACTGATACAACAATCAGAAATGGATGCAGGGACGTCTATTGGCCGGGTCGCGGGGAACTGCTGAAGGGGAGCTGCAGGGTATTGCTTGATGGGGCGCATAACTTAGGTGGTTTACGGTCACTCAAAGACCTTCTTGGCCGGTTAAACAAGACCCCTGGAGATAAGGACAGAAATTTTCATACTCTCTTGTGGGCCTGTTCTGATGAGGGCGGAGACAAAGACTTTGTAGCCATGCTCAGGCAGATATCGTCTCTGTTCGTGCAAATCATCATCACAGAACCCCCCGGCCCAAGGGCGCCGGTCACGTTAAAAAGGTGGAGAGGGCGTAACATCCCTAAAGATGTGACCATGGAACAAGACTGGCAGAAGGCCCTGGATAAAGCCCTTTTAAACTGCGGCAAGGGGGACCTGCTCTGCGTAGCAGGATCGCTTTACCTTGTAGGAGGGGTGAGAGAGGAATTGATGGAACGAGAATTTGTTTGCGTCTGATGCAGCGCAAGCCAAGTCTGGCGTTTAACTCCCTCCATGTTGGTGCAGGCCCGTCTTAAAGCATACCTCTGGCCGACCAGGCACACTTTTTCTTCAGCCCTGGTTATAGCTGTATAGAACCATTTGTTGTTGAGCATTATAAAGTGTGAATTAGTAAGAGGAATGACAACAATACGATACTGGCTTCCCTGCGCCTTGTGGACTGTAAGGGCATAGGCCAGCTCGATTATATCCCCGAGATGGTCAAAATAATATGAAACAACTATCCTTTCCGGATAGACAACATAAAACTGCTCAGTCTCAGGATCAATCTTTGAAACAAGGCCAACGTGCCCATTAAAGACTCTCCTGAATTCTTCAGACTCGAATTTTTTCCCCTGTTTTATGAACTTGGCCCAGGTCATTACCTGCATGTCCCTGTTTTGGAGATGGACTACCTTGTCACCTTCCCTTATTGTTATGCCCGCCTTGGTCACACCGCCGCTTCCATGATTAAGGATGTCCTGAAGGTTTGTATTTAATATCTCTGTACCCAATTGACCTATTCTCATCGGGGTAAGCACCTGAAAGTCCCATACAGGGTGGCTGAGGCGTCCCTTATATTCCCTGGCAAGCCCAAGGACACGATCAAGGATGGCCTGGTTATTTTCTTCTCTCAGGAGTTTTAGTTCTTTTGCTGTCCGGTCTTTTTTCAGTGCGTAGATATTATGACGTTCTATCTTCTCAAAGGCAAAATCTCGCCACCCTGACGCCTCAACTCCCTTGGGGACCTTCCCCTGACGGATTTCGTTGGCAAAAAGGGTAAGCACGCTCCCTTCACTCTGGCGGTAGATCCGGGTAAGGTGCACTGCAGATATCAGCCCTGCGGCCAATATGTCTCCAAAGACGTTTCCCGCTCCTATCGGAGGGAGCTGTGCCGGGTCCCCCACCATCAACAACGAAGTCGTGGGTTTCAGTGCTTTGGCAAGACGATAGAAAAGGGGCAGGCTCACCATAGATGCCTCATCCAGGACAACCACCCTGTAGGGTAATGGATTTTCCGGCCCGTGCTCGAATCTCCCTTCGCCTCTGTACTTGAGGAGACTATGAATCGTCAGGGCATTGTACCCGGTAGCTTTTCTGAGTCTTGCTGAGGCCATGCCGGTAAAGGCGCAGCAGACTATATCATCCCGGTCGGCATAGTGCCTTGAGAGAAGATCCAGCACGACCCGGCAGACCGTGGTCTTTCCTGTTCCGGCATAACCGGCAAGGCCAAAGACCATCCTGGGTTCGGTGGCGACGCGTAGTACTATCTCCCGCTGTTCAGGGGCAAATTCAATACCGACAGTACCCTCATAATGATCAAGGAATTCCTTCACTACATCAACAGGGATGACCAGCCTTTTGCACGCCTTTGATCTTGCAACAGAGAAGTCCCTTAGCCAGTCCTCCATATAGCGATAGGCGGCCAGACCTATTTTCCCCTTGTCATCCCGCACCAAGGTGCCGTCAAGGATCATAGGTTTCAACACTCCCCTTATAAGGGATTCACCCGGACCCTTTTCGTCTGTTGAAAGCACCTCTGTTACTGCCTGGATAAAGGCCTTGTCAGGAAGATAAGAATGGCCTTCTGTCTCTGCGGTATCGACAAGTACGTGACTGACTGCGGCCCGAATCCTTTCAGGTGACTCAGACTTGATTCCCAGTCCAAGGGCTATCCTGTCCGCTGTCTTAAAACCTATGCCACGGACTTCAATTAAGCTGTAAGGATCCCTCCTTACTGTCTCAAGCGCATGATCGCCAAAATGATTGTATATCCTTATTAAGAGATTGGGCGTTATCTTTCCGCCGTGTCCTGTCAGATACTCTGAAAGTGCTCTAAGATTTCTGTGTTTATGCCAGGATTGTTTTATAAGGGCGAGACGTTTTTGCTTTATACCCTTGACCTTGAGAAGTTTCTCCGGCTGATATTCCAGGATATGTAGTAGCTCCTCTTCGCCGTAATGTTCCAAGAGCTGTAGCGCAAGCTTCTCCCCCAGCCCCTTCACTACCTTGGACAAAAAGAAAAGCAGCTCGCTTCCCATGAGATTACAGCTCGAAAAGGCAAACTGCCTGCCATACCTGGTGACGGTCCAATATCCGGCAAACTGGAATTCCGTGCCTTCCAGACCGGCCTGATTCAAAAGCTCAGGCACATGGCCTATGGCTGTAAACCTTGCTCCTTTGGCAGGACGTATCCTGAGGACAGCAAAGCCTGTATCAGGCGAAGCGTATGTTACCCGCTCAATGCGGCCACGAAGGGTCAGTTCTTGATTTGAAGACATAAGCTAATACAGATAATTTATAGCCACGTATCCTTTTCTCTACCACCGCAAGCGGCTTCGGAGTCATCCTAAAGGACTCCGGTACCATCTGCTGGAGCTGCCCCGATAAAACAACAGCAACAATGGTTTCACTGGGCAAGCAGGATTGAGCAAATTATCAGGAAGTTTTTTCACCTGAGCGGATATCCGACTCGATCCAATTCTCAAACAACAGCCCTGGCACCCGTTCAAATTCATTGATATTATTTGTTACAAGTATCAACCCGAATGCCCTGGCATGGCTGGCAATCAGCATATCATAAGGTCCTATGAGCTGACCGATAGTATACAGCGCAGCCCGTATCTGTCCGAAATGGTAAGCTGCTTTGCTATCGAGGGGGAGCACTTCAAGTCGAGCGACCAGCGCCTCAATGTCTGTCAGGTTCCGTTCAACCTGTTGTGAATGTTCTGCGCC
>JAYEFH010000014.1:0-5943 GCA_034658555.1 Thermodesulfobacteriota bacterium
TTGAACAAAAATTAACAGGATTTTTTGTTGTATTCAAGGCGCGAGGAGTGAGCATAACGGGTTATGTGATCGACGAGCAACGAAGAAGACGGCAAAAAAGACGTTAATTTGTTCAAGTTATTTATTGTACGTTCCTAAGTGGTGATTTGAACCAGATGCTCATTCCGGCCATTCTGCTGGAAGGATGGTATAATCTATTTTTTTGTTTTGCCTTGAGCGCAGGGATATTCAATAAAATGAAGCATACTGTCGATACTATAATATTGCCTGTAGTGGTGATGTTGTTACCGGTTTTTCTCGCGATTGCTACAGCGATTTTAAATTCAACATTCAAAATTTAGAATTCAAAATTGTGTATGAACAGCCTTTTCGTTCAGACACTATATACAAGTAACCCTGAACCTATGAAGTCTACTGAGGAGGATTATTGAATGTCTACAAAATCATCTCATACAATCAAAAAGATACTGGTTACCGGTGCCGCCGGATTCATAGGATATCACTTTTCCGGACGACTACTGGAGGAGGGGAGAGAAGTCGTAGGTCTTGATAACATGAACGACTACTATGATCCGGCTATCAAGGAGGCACGCCTTTCCCTGCTTACACCACACGTTAACTTCAAATCAGTGCGAAAGGACCTGTCGGACAGGGCGGCAATGGAAGAACTCTTTGTGGAAGAGAAGTTTGATGGAGTAGTCAATCTGGCAGCCCAGGCAGGCGTGCGCTATTCTCTAATCAACCCTCATTCCTATGTGGATTCAAACCTGGTGGGCTTTATGAATGTCCTTGAGGGCTGCCGGCATAATAATGTCAAGCACCTGGTCTTTGCCTCGTCCAGTTCTGTATACGGGGCAAACACCAGAATGCCTTTTAGTGTCCATGACAATGTGGACCATCCGGTGTCCATCTATGCCGCTACTAAAAAGGCCAACGAGCTGATGGCCCACACATACAGCCATCTGTATGGTCTGCACTGTACAGGGCTTCGCTTTTTTACTGTTTACGGGCCGTGGGGAAGACCTGATATGGCCCTCTTTTTGTTTACAAATGCCATACTGGAAAATCGTTCCATAGATGTGTTTAACCACGGTAAAATGCGCCGGGATTTTACATACGTAGATGATATTGTCGAGGGAGTGGTAAGGGTCCTGGACAGACCTGCCGAACCCAATCCCGGTTGGACTGGTGATGCACCGGATCCGAGTTCAAGCTACGCACCATACAAGCTCTATAATATTGGGAACAATCAGCCGGTGGAGTTGTTGCGTTTTATTGAGATAATAGAAGAATGCCTGGGAAAGAAGGCCCGGAAGAATCTGTTGCCCTTGCAGCCGGGGGACGTGCCTGCCACCTATGCAAATATTGATGACCTGATGAGAGACGTAGGATTTAAGCCAAGTACCACCCTGGAGGAGGGGATTCCAAAATTCATTGCATGGTATAAGGATTACTATAAGGTGTAAGTGGATGGTGACGATTCCGGTAATCGCTCAAGCAACATCTCAATAAGCTTGTCAATACCATCTTTGGTTACCGCAGAGATATAAACCGCTTCGGGATTGGAAGCAGGGGTATCTTCTTCCAACAGGTCTATTTTATTATAGACTAGTATCCTTGGAGTTGTTAACAGGTCCATTTCTTTCAGAATCTGTTCGACAGCCATTATCTCCATTTTTTTATACGGGCTGGTTGCGTCAACCACGTGTAAGAAAAGATGCGCGTCTTCCAGTTCTTCCATAGTGGCCTTAAATGCCACCCGAAGGTCTTTTGGCATATGTCGAATAAAGCCGACGGTATCTGCCAGCAGCACATCTCTTGCTCCTGGGAGCTCAATCCGTCGTGTTGTTGGATCAAGGGTTGCAAAGAGTCGATCTTCAGCAAAGACTTTGCTGCTGGTGAGTCGATTGAGAAGGGTGGATTTGCCTGCATTGGTGTAGCCTATAATTGAAATTACCGGGAGGCCTTCCTTGGTCCTGCGCTTTCTTCTCTCTCTTCTTCCCCTTGAAAGGCCCTTTAGTTCCCGCTCAAGAGAGCTGATTCGCTGCTTTACCCTCCTGCGATCCTCTTCCAGCTTGGTTTCACCCGGACCCCTTCCCCCAATGCCTCCCATAAGCCTTGACATGGCAGTCCCTCGACCCAGGAGTCTTGGGAGCAGGTAGCGGAGTTGCGCCAGTTCCACCTGGATTTTTCCCTCTTTGCTCTGGGCCCTTCTCGCAAAGATGTCCAGGATCAGTTGAGTGCGGTCTATGACTTTGAGATCTACCATTCCGGCAATGTTGTTCATCTGTATGGCCCTGAGGTCCTGGTCAAAAATCACCATGGTGGCCCCCAGATACAGGCCCTTCATCAGGATTTCCCTCAGCTTTCCTTTGCCGAGCAGGTGTGCGGGATTATAGCGGGGAACACGCTGCCAGATCTTGTCCAGCACCTCTACATTGGATGATCGGGCGAGTTCCGCGAGTTCTGCAAGGGATCGCTCCGCCTCAAAGCGAGGATGTTGGCTTGCATGTACCAGAATCGCACGCTCTTCCGTCTCCTTGGGGGACAGTCCGTCCTGGGATTTCTGTATTTCTGTCTCAAGTCCTTGAATGAATTCTGCAAAAGGCAGGTCAACAGCGCCGGGATGCCGGAAAGTAAGTATTTTCCATTGTTGGTTTTCAGGGTTGGGGGGCAGAAGGTGTGCAAAACACACCTGGCCCGGCAGGTTGTCTTTAACCTCAATAGTTACCATGGCATCCAATCTCAGCAAGGCGAGATCCGAGAGGTCCTCGGTATTTATGCTTTCTTTTTTATTAAAATGGGTATGAATACACCGCAACCCCTTTAAGCGGCCAAGCCCCCTGCGGTAAAAACTTATATCCGGTATCAATATACTGTGATGGTCACCAAGGATGACGTGGCGTATTATACCTTTTCGGTTTACTATGACCCCGACCAGTCTACCTATAGGACCGGAGATCTCAGTCAAAGCCCTTGCTATTTCAGGGGTTAACAACTTATCGGGTGGTATTTTTCTACGGAAGAGGCGCTCAAGGCTCCGGCGCTCGGAATGTGTCAGGCCTTTTATGTTGCCGAAAACTTTTGTTATGGCTTAATCCTCCTGAATTCGATTATAGTATTATGTTGAGCGATTAGCTGTTAGCGTTTAGTTTTGAAAAATAGTTCATCAAGCTAACAGCTAAAGGCTAATAGCTAATATTAATTATAGTATAAAATTAGTTTCATGCAAAAAATAATGAAAAAATCAAAGTCACAAAAGACCAAGATAATATGTGTGGCCAACCAGAAAGGTGGCGTCGGTAAGACCACAACAGCGGTAAATCTGGCAGCAGGTCTGGCTATTCTCAAGATGTCTATATTGCTTGTAGATTGCGATGCCCAGGGAAACGCTTCCAGCGGTCTCGGAATTGCCCAAAAGGGACTGGATAGACACCTCTACCACGCCATACTTGGTTTGGTCGGCACTGCCGAAGCGATACAGCCCACATCTGTTGCCAATCTTTCCATTATTTCTTCAAATATGGATCTTGTGGGGATAGAAGTGGATCTGGCAGGACGCAATAACAGAGAGGGTGTGCTGAAGGGACTTTTATCTCCTTTAAGTTCCTTTGATTATATAATATTGGACTGTCCCCCCTCTCTGGGGCTGATAACCATAAATGCCCTGAGTGCTTCCAATTCCGTAATCATTCCCATGCAATGTGAATATTATGCCCTTGAGGGCTTGAGTCAGTTAGTAAAAATTATAAGGCTTGTGAAACATAACTTCAATCCCAAGCTCCATATTGAAGGTCTGTTGCTCACCATGTACGATTACCGCATTCGTCTTGCATTTCAGGTCGCGCGTGAGGTGCGGACACATTTCAGGGACTTGGTTTACAAGACAACTATCCCGAGAAACGTAAAATTAGGTGAGAGTCCAAGTCATGGAAAGCCGATATTTTCATACGAACCGAGATCCAAGGGGGCGGAGAGTTACCTGGCCCTGGCCCGCGAGTTCCTGGGCTGCCAGAGGAGGTCATGATGAAGATCAAGGGGGGATTAGGCAAAGGGCTTGGGGCCCTTCTTTCTCAAGAAGACATATATGATTTAGAGAGTCCTGGATTTTTCCTCTGTCCCATAGAAAAGATACGGCCAAATCCCGATCAGCCGCGAAAGCATATAGATCAGAATGCCCTTGAGAGCCTTGCCAGGTCCATTAAGGAGAAAGGTGTCCTTCAGCCCTTGGTGGTTTGGGAGGTTGATGGTGTTTATGAGCTGATAGTCGGCGAAAGACGGTGGAGAGCGGCCCAAAAGGCCGGGCTTAAGGCGGTCCCTGTTGTCATAAAGGACGTGAGTCCTGATGAACTTCTTGAGCTGGCACTGGTTGAGAATATCCAGAGAGAGGACTTAAATCCCCTGGAAGAGGCTATGGCCTATAGCAGACTTATAGATGAGCTGGGACTTACACAGTCCCAGGTGGCCTCAAGGGTGGGAAGGGAAAGGCCCACTGTGGCCAATTTCCTGAGGCTTCTCCAATTACCGGATTATGCTCAGGCTGACCTGCTTGATGGCCGGCTCAGTATGGGCCATGCCCGGGCCGTTTTGATGTTGGAAGATCCTGAAAGCCAAAAGGAGTTAAGAGACCAGATAATAAAAGTAGATCTTTCCGTACGACAGGCAGAGGCCCTGGCCCGTCGATTAGCTAAAGGAAAAAGGCCGGGTGCGAGAGTGCGAAGGGAAGATCCTGACATCAGGAATCTTTGCGAAGACCTGACTCGCAGGCTTGGTTCTAAAGTAAAGATAGTGCAGACTAAAAGGGGCGGCAGGCTGGAGATACGCTATCGTTCCGCCCAGGACCTGGAACGGGTTATACAGTTGCTCAGGGCGGGTGAGGTATGATTCCGCTCGTCAACCTCAATAACTTCATTTTCATGTGGATCAACCAATGTATCTTGAAAATCAATTTGCTTCGCCTCTGCTTTAAGCCATGATGCTGACGTTTGACGACATACACCAAATTTTCTTCTATACCACACATACTGATCCCTTCCAAATAACACCCAATTATCAACTCCTTTTCCTCGTCTAAATATTTAGAATGTTGTGGATTCTCCCTGCCATATCTGTTACAATCCTTACATTTATAAAGCTATTTACCATTATTAGAGTTAAATCCATTCTTAACAAGATGTTTACTACCACAATGAGAGCAACTAAGAATATTAGTTTTAATAATCATTTATTATCTCCTTATTTTTTGAAAGTAAATTATCATATAGTTAAAAGTATATCAAGCGTATATTACATGACAATTAACGACTATCGAATTTAGTAATGAATATCGAACGTCCAACATCGAACGTTGAATGGGAAAAGATGAAGAAACAAAAATAGCTGTTGAATGTTCGGTAGTTGGGTGTTTGTTTTTTATTCGATGTTGGACGTTCGATGTTCGATGTTGGATGTTCATTTTTCAAAACAACTACGTATGGATTCCCTCCCCAACGTGTGAATGTGCCCTATCTTGACGTCAATAGGGTATACCCTAAATTGACTAAAAATATATCTTGATATATTACAAATCATGAGATATATTTTGATATGTACATCAATTTGAAGCCGGAAGATTTCACTGATTAAAAAAGGCAAATACGATGCGTCATACAGCCAAACTATTTATGAATGGCCGCAGCCAAGCGGTACGATTGCCGGCGATTTTCCGATTCGACTGCAAGGAAGTTTTTATCCGAAAAGAGCCTGATACCGGCGATATCATTCTCTCGCGTAAACCTGGATCTTGGGATAATTTTTTCAAACTGATGGAAACCATCGATGTGCCGGAAGATTTTATGGCTGATCGTGACAACGAACTACCCTCGGACCGGGATATGTTTTGATGGAGGATTGGATGCAGCTTTACATGCTGGATACAAACACCGCCAGCTACATTATTAAAGG
>JAYEFH010000015.1:0-5917 GCA_034658555.1 Thermodesulfobacteriota bacterium
GGCATGCGGTAATTTCAAGACGGATCAGCTTTGGAACCCGCACTACTGAAGGTAGTCGGGCATATACCGCCCTATTAAGCGTCATTGAAACATGCAGGTTGCGCAATCAAGATCCCTGGCAGTATATCGCTCAAACGATAGCCCTTGGTAGAAAAGGCGTCGCTCCTTCCATAATCCCAGGGTAGAAATAGAGGGGGGAGTGAACGGTTACACGCCGATGATTGTAAACAGGAAAAGAAACCAAAAATATTGGAGAGTATGTTCACCATGGAGCCATAGCCATGGGCCTACGCTATTGTTATTATGAGATCGTTCAGTAAATAGCACAATCATATTTCGCTGTAAAGTCCCTTTTATTCAGCACATCCTTCTAACTTGATGCAGTTACACACAACATCGTGCGACATAGTCTGTAAGGATTGTAATTTAAGAAAATTTTCTTTGCCTGTGCCACATCCGGCCCATAAAGCCTTTGCATGTACTGTTGGGTTGCCGGATTCAAATTTTTTGTTGACTGCGCCTCAAGGGCCTCTACTAACGTCGCCATGCGAGCCGCCTCTTGATGCCTCACCAGAAACCGACAATAGTAATAGCTGTTGTCTACCAATATCACAAGGGCAGCTACAGCACAACCCCATTATACATAGTGTCTGAACGAAAAGACCGTTCAAACACAATTTTGAATTAAAAATGTTGAATTTTGAATTAAAAAATAGAGCCATATAGTCGCATGCTAAATTGACACGCGATATATCATTTAATATATTTACAACTCAAGCCAAGCGCCTCCGTGTGAGGATGGGGTTAACTCAGGCTAATCTTGCCGACTTCATCCTTTAACCTAAATGGCTAACATACAGAAATAGCTGTTGAATGTTCGGTATTGGTGTTTGTTTTTTTCATTCAATGTTGGACGTTCGATGGTCATCTTTTTTATGTCTTTTTTCGTATTTTCGTATTTTTGTGATGGGTTTTGAATAGTTTTTTGACCGCACAGATGATGTTTTCAGATTTGGAGGATATTAAGCGTATGATACGCCAACCTGCTGTAGCTGACCAGTTTTATGATGGAAATCCCACCCGGCTTCACTACGAGCTTGGTAAGTTAATAGGTCCTGCAAAGGAAGCAAAATCGGCAAAGGCAATAGTTGCGCCTCATGCGGGTTATATGTATTCCGGGGCCGTAGCTGGAGCAGCCTATGCCCAGGTCAAAGTACCTGAAACCGTTATCATTTTAGGTCCGAGCCATACAGGAGTCGGATCTCCGGCAGCAGTAATGGTTAAGGGGGCATGGTCCATGCCTATGGGAACTGTCTCCATCTCAGAGGACCTTGCAGCTTTGATGGTTGAACTCTCTGATTATCTTGAAGATGATGCATCGGCACATACATACGAGCATTCCCTGGAGGTCCAGATACCATTTTTGCAATACCGTCAGCCCAATTTGAGTATTGTGCCTGTTTGTCTCAAGAACCTATCCTTTTCCGTATGTAAAGACATAGGTTCTACAATAGCAGAGGCGGTAAAACAGGCAGGAAAACCTGTATTGTTGGCTGCCAGCACAGATATGACTCATTATGAGTCCCAGGAGCAGGCCGAGGCCAAAGACCGCCTGGCTATTGATAAGATTCTTGCCTTAGACCCCCAGGGTCTTCTAGAAACCGTGAGAGGACATAATATATCAATGTGTGGGGTAATACCGACTACTGTGACTTTAGTGGCGTCTCTGGCATTAGGAGCAGATTCTGTTAAATTGATTCGATACGCTACGTCCGGTGACGTGACAGGAGACTATGTACAGGTCGTTGGGTATGCTAGTTTTGTAATTGAATAATGATTGAGGAATTGAGGGATTCCGTGATCAATTTTTGGTAATCGTTAATTATCACGTGATATACGCTTGACATAGTTTTACCTAAATTGAGCTATTAGCCTTTATATATATACGTTGAGACTTAACGACCACATATGATTCTGAGGGTCATGGTTCTTTAAGGGGTATGGCCCTTTTTGTATTTGTGCAGGATTCTGTGGAAAAAATTGTCTCGGCAATTTTTTCGGCAGACATCCCGAAGAGTTGTTCAATCTCAAGCAGGTCAAGATATTCATCCTTCCAGGCCAGGCTTGTCTCCTCAACAAGGTATTTGATGTGATGATATTTTCCGCCCAAGGCATCCTTTTTCTTTTGAAGCTCCACCTCTTTTTTGAAAACCACGTTAAACAGCACCAAGTAGTCAATATTTGTGCCTACTGACATGACCGGGATCACAAGAATGCTTCTGTTGTCCCTTTTCCCTTTGCCGATAAAGATATTTGCTTTTTTTACGATAATGCGCTTGGTACCCCGCAACCTGCTGTCCGTCTCTACCCGGGAGACAAGCGCTGCAGCACTCCCCTCCTTCTTTATGAGATGGATGGTAGAATCATCAACAGGTTCTCCCAGAAAATTTAGCCCAGCTACACTGTAAAGGGTGGCCCCTTTTATCTCAGCGAGAACTTCCTGCAAATGCCTCAGGACGATGACGTTGCTGTTTGTAAGCTGGTTTTTGCTAAATCCGTGGTCTTGTAAGGCTTTAAAAAGAAGGCCCTCCACCTTTTCAATGATCCTGCTTGTGCCAACGGTCACTGTCTTGGCCTGGTGTTTGATGGCATCGATGGGTCGGGCCATTGTATTGATGACGTTTCCTATGCACTCGGAAAACGCGGTCAGCATGTTGGGTGCGGTCCCCCTTATCCCAAAATCAAACTCAAAATCTGACATGGGAAGCCTTCCTGACAGGTACTTTAGCAAAAGTGTAAGGTCTGAGGCCATGTTGAGTTCCATGGCCGTTGCGTACCGGTTTCGTCGTATCTTCTCCTTGAAGGCAGAATAAAACCGGGCAACTTTTTCTCGAAATCCCGCATCAAGCACGATCTCATACACGTCCATCCCCTGGTCAGTGGACACGGCAATATGTTCATTCATTTCCTGCCGGAAATTAAATAGGAAACGTGATTCTTCATTAATGGCCAGGGCTGCATAGTATCCCCACATGTGTCCAACCAAGGTATTTATTATGGGGGCAAAGCGTTCGTTTACCTCGGGCACACTGATCACTGCGTCAGCGTATGGATCGAATCGGCGTTCACCTTCTGTGGCAATCACGATGGGTACAGCCTGATGAGCCTTGAATATCGCCGTATCCTTAACAATGTCGCTTAGGACATCTTCCCTGTTGCCTGCAGCACATACAAAGATGAGGGGTTCTGCAGAAAGATCTATGTGCTTTTTATCTTCAACCACATCTGAAGAGATTGTTTTGTAGCATAGCTCGCTGAGTTTTATCCTTATCTCATCGGCGGATATTTTATTCGGACCGCTTCCCACAATAGCCCAGTGCCGCTTGGTAACGGCATACTTCTCAGCAGAACTGCCGATCTCTTTGTGTTTTGCCAGCACTTTTCTCATGGTGTCAGGGAGTCTGAGAAGTTGTTCGATATCGGCCAGAACAAAATCATCTGTTATGCTCCCGGTCAACTGGGCGAGCTTAAGGCCCAGGATGCTGCCTGCTGCAATCTGGGAATAGTATGCCTTGGTTGAGGCCACAGACATTTCAATATCTCTGCCGGTACTGGTATGAAGCACGCCATCCACTTTGAAGGTGATGTCAGAGTCTCGCCTGTTCACAATGGCCAGGGTATAGGCATCTTGCTCCCTTGCCATATCAATCGCACGATTTGTATCAGTGGTAGTTCCTGACTGGGTGATGGCAACGACCAAGGTGTCCTCAAGGGTGTCATCGACCATGAACCCGCTGAATTCAGAGGCTTTAAAGGAAGCTATCTGGATATTTTTGCCTTTCAGGTAGTAGCTTAGCAATTCAGCACATCCTGAAGCCGCAACGCCTGCTGTGCCCTGGCCTATGAAAAAGATATTGCGGATACTATCTCCCCTCAGAGCTTGTTCAAGGCGAGGGGATATGACTGAATCGTCCAGGAGAACATGAGGGTACTTCTTACCATCTTTTTCAACAATAGCCAGGCGACCCTGGATAGTCTGCTCCACAGAGCCTGGAGATTCTGAGATTTCTTTGAAGAAATAGTGAGGATAATTTTGGCGGTCGATATCTCTTGAAGTAATCTCCGTTTTTTTGACGTCCTTTTCAGAAAGGTCAACAGAAGTTCCATCATAGTACATGGCCCTGATGCCCTCAATGCCTCCGCTGCTATCCTGGTCCAATACAAATAATTGTCCCTGGGTACTGCCGGATGTGCCTTCAAGCACCCTATCGCCGGCCATCTTAACGTAACGGGAAGTCTCCTCAACAAACCCATAGGTCTCAGAAGCCGGCACATAGTGATCTTCTGCCAGTCCCACAAACATCGCTTGCCCGCTTCCTTTCTGTGCGAGAAACAATTTTCCCGGCGCAAGATCAGTGTGCATGGCAATGGCATGGGAGCCGTCAAAATCATTCACCGCCAGGAGGACCGACTCCTCAACTGTTTTGCCCGTATTGAGATATTTTTCTATCTGAAGAGGAATTATCTTTGTGTCCGTGGTAATCGAGTCGGCAATTAAGTTGCCGGTCTCTCTTTCATAATCCCTTTTCAGGCTCATGTAATTATCAATATCCCCATTAAGGCAAACATGAATGGTGCCTGATCCGAGATTTGACTCAGAGACGCCCACTTGACCTTTCTCATGAGAGTCGTCCTGCTCAACGCCAAGATTGTCAGCAGGGTGGCAGTTGGCTTCACTGATTTCCCCGACCGATGCCCAGCGGGTGTGAGCTATTGTGGTCTGATACAGGTGAGGAAACCTGATCAGGTACTGAAATACGGCATCTTCACAAACCTGCTTCCTCAAATATTGAACATTATCCCCAAGACTTCCTATTTCAGCAGCTATCTTGTAAGTGAATGCCAATGATACCGTGGAGCCATGCCTATTGACCCTGATGCTGCAATTTACCAAAACCCGGTCTGCCTGTCTGGCCTCAAACTCATCAAAGAGCGATGCCTCTTGCAATGTCTTCTGAAACTGCGAAAACGTAGTGTCATCAAGCATAAAAAAGAGAGAGATCCCTGCCGAGTCTCTTCCCCTGACTTCGAGGCGATCCAGGTTATTGAAAACGAGGTTGATCTCCTTGAGTTGTCTGACCACAAGTGGGTTCTCGTCGTATTGTTCAAAGCTCCCAAGGACCTTTATCTTCTCAATATTTTCCAGGACATCATGCTTCAGAGACCACACTATGTCTTTTAACCGAGTAAGCTCGCAATCTTCAGGTGCCAGACGCCCTGTTGTTTGGATGTGGGCCTTTTCTTCGGTCTCGATTAACCTTTCGAGTTTTAGGCATAGAGCAGAGACTCTATCCTTGCAGCCACCACTATTAGAAAAGCATTCATAAAAGCTGTCCTGAGCTTTGAGCCCGTCACAGAGACGTTTTATCTCGGCCAAAAGCTCTTTCCCGCCCGGATAGCGCTCTTTTTGTCTTAACCCTTTTTGTTTGAGCCTTTCCCCAGTGCATTCGAACAAATCCTTTACCTTATGCTCAAACTCGTCAAGCGGCAAATTCGTTGTCCGGGCAGATCGCCTCTTGAACGCCAAAATACCCGTTATCCCGCAGTTTAAGATTCCAGACTCATAAGGGAATAGTACAACCGAACCTTCTGGAACCGTTTTCAGGCTCCTTCCAAAGCAAAGGCCGGTCACCCCCTTTTTCCTCAGAAATGCCTTTAATTTTTTTAGGATCATGTCTTCTCCTCATCTAATCCGGGCAAGCCAAAATCAAAATCCCGAGAAAGAATTTAGGGTCAACCGGAACTGGTGTGGTAAATTATCCCTTTTTTGTCAATTATTCGTTGTTTTACAGGTAGTTATGCCAATATTAACTATTGACATTTTTTTACCCTTTATACCCTTGTTAACCCGTTGATA
>JAYEFH010000016.1:0-2365 GCA_034658555.1 Thermodesulfobacteriota bacterium
AGACAAACCGAAAATGATGACGATGTCATTTAGCAGCGGTATTTCCATAGAAATGGCCTACTGTTGTTTAATAGTAGATAGTCGTTAATTGTCACGTGATATATGCTTGATATACTTTTAACTATATGATAATTTACTTTCAAAAAATAAGGATGCTGAAATTTCTATAATATCTAAATAGAATATAGATTTTCGCAGCTATACACAAATATTATTATCAGCCATGTAGGGTGGGCTCTGCCTACCACTCCGTGTGTGTGCTTTGGCATTTCCACCGACACCATGCGTTTTATGAACTTGGGTGTCGGGGGCGATCAGCTGTCCACACTCAATTTATAAATTAGATATGTTTATGATTCGCCATGACGATTTCAAAAAAGAATTCCCTTCTCAGGACCAAACAAGGTAGTCTGATACATGGGAATTGTCCCCGGACTTATAATAAGGAGTTATGCCATGCGTAGAATCATCTTGTTGAATTGTATCCTTATTATCCTTGCAGTACCGGTCCATGCCGGTTTTCTGGATCAGGTCCTTGATACGGTACGTGATGTAAGCACTTCGAAAGGAGACGGCAAATCCACCCAGACGTCGGGTGTACTGTCGGATGCTGAGATTGTCAAAGGACTCAGAGAAGCCCTCCGTGTAGGAGCTGCACAGGCAGTAAAAAGTGCTTCTGCAGCAGGAGGCTATATGGATAATCCCGCCATACGCATTCCTTTGCCTGGTCGTCTTCAATCGGCTGCAAACACATTAAGAAGTATCGGCCTTGGCTCCCAGGCTGATGCCTTTGAACAGTCCATGAATCATGCTGCGGAAAAAGCGGCAAAAGAAGCACTCCCGATATTTACTCAGGCCATCAAGGCTTTGACCTTTGAAGACGTGCGACGCCTCTGGAAAGGAGGAAACACTGCTGTCACTGACTATTTCAGACAGGTGACATGGCAACCACTGTATGACAAGTTTCAGCCTGTGGTCCGTGCATCAGCTCAGGAGATCGGGGTCACCCAGACCTACCAGGCTTTGACTGACCAACCCGCTGTACAGAACTTGATTTCAGGTACTGATCTCGATCTTGACCACTATATTTCTGAAGAAGCCCTTAACGGCCTCTTTAAGCTCCTGGGAGAAGAGGAAAAAAAGATTAGAACAGATCCTGTGGCCAGGACTACTGACATCCTGAAAACGGTCTTTAGTAATTGAGCACTGAAGAGGGAAATCATCTTTATATAAGTCTCAAAGAAAGGGGAACAGCATCATGGGAAAACTGGGCAAAATACTTGTGACGTTTTTTGTGTTGATTGGTGTAGTGCTGGTTGGGCTGTCGCTTTTTGTACATTTCTATCTGACCGAAGACCGTGTAAAGGCCCTGGTAATTCCCCAAGCGGAAAAGACCCTGGGTAGAACTGTCCAGATAGGTGAAATAGACGTGGGCCTTTTCAGCGGCATCACTGTGAAAGACTTTACAGTGAAGGAAGCGGACGGTCATACTGATTTTGTTAGTACAAAAGAATTTGTGTTGCGCTATGACCTCTTACCGCTGCTTCAGAAGAAGATAGTGGTGAGCAAAGTACGCCTTGATGGCCTATATATACGGGTACTGCGCGACAAGGATGGGCTTTTTAATTTCGAGACGCTGGCAGTGTTAGCCGCGGCTGAGCCGGGAAAACAGAAGCCTGAGGACACCGAAAAGCCTGCATCAGTCGCCCTTCCACTGGCACTCACAGTAAACAAGGTAATTGTTGATAATGCGCAGCTCGTTGTCCGCGATGCGCTCAAGGAGATTCCCGACACAGACGTAAAGGCCGACATCAAGGTCTCTTTGGATCTCGGCCGTGATTTAGCATCGCTGCGATATCGAGGAGATCTGCGTTTTGAGGCAAATGCCGAATATGGAAAACTTAGTCCCCATGTTTCTGGAAAAAGCGATTTTGATCAGGACCGGCTGGGCTACACAGTGGACGTCAGCCTGGAAAAGGAGCAGGTCAGTCTCAGCGGAGAGGTGAAAAATTATGCAAAGGTGCCGGACATCCGGTTGGATGTAGTAAGCGATGCCATTAACATCGACCATCTCCTTGCCCTTACAGCAGGTCTGCCTGCGGCATCTCAAAATGGGGAAAAAGGGACTTCTAAAGATAAAAAAACAACTTCCCCCGCTGTCCCTGGAGCAGCGTTGCCTTCCGGTCTCAAGGCTGCAGGAGAGATCAGGATTGGTCAGACCCTGTATAAAGGGCTTGTAGTAAAGGACTTCTTGCTTGAATACGGCCTTGATAAAGGCATATTAACTGTGAAAGATTTCTCCAGCAAGATGGCTGACGGACAGGTGTGCAGCAAGATAAAAGCTGATCTTAACAAACCCGGTCTG
>JAYEFH010000016.1:2465-5900 GCA_034658555.1 Thermodesulfobacteriota bacterium
CATCTTTGGACAATAAAATCTGGTAAGCGTTCACCTGCTTATTTATCCTATTCCAGCAATCAGCAAGATACCGTTGGGTCTGGCGCGATGCATGGGCAGGCTTGTTTCCAAAACACAGGGCCTATGCCTTTGTTTATGTGGCTGTTGTATTTTTTCTTTTTCCATTGGCCCTTATCGGTAACCAACTCACAAGGTATGATTTGTCTCGTAGGCCTTGGATGAACCTGATTTGAGCTATATTACCCCTAAAAGGGTAAACTACTTTTGACTTGTCGTGAAGGATGCCCTTAATTCAACATTCAACATTTATTTGCACGTTGCATATGTGGCAAATTTTTCTACAGTCCGTAATTCTTATTACTGCTATTTATGTCGGCCTTGCCGCTTTTATATTTTTTACCCAATCACGTCTCATCTATTTCCCCACTAATGAGATAGTCACAACACCTGATCAAATCGGTTTATCGTACGAATCGGTTTCCTTTAAAGCCCCGGATGGAGTCAAGCTCTCAGGCTGGTTCATCCCGGCTGACTCGCCAAGAGGTGTGGTTATATTTTGCCATGGTAATGCAGGCAACATCTCCCACCGTCTTGAATCTATAGAGATATTCCATGGCCTTCGGCTCAGCACCTTTATCTTTGACTATCGGGGCTATGGGGCAAGCGAAGGCACTCCTTCAGAAGAGGGTAGTTATCTTGATGTGAAAGGGGCATGGAACTATCTGATTGAGCATGAGGGATTAAATCCGTCTGATATTATTCTTTTTGGCCGATCCCTTGGCGGCGCCGTGGCAGCATGGTTAGCCGGGCAACATTTGCCCAAAGCCCTTATCATAGAATCTACTTTTACTTCAGCTCCGGATTTGGCTGGAGATCTGTATTTTTATTTGCCTGTAAAATTGCTTTGTCGATACAAGTACAATGTCTTGGCTGCCATCAAGGAAGTACAATGTCCGGTTCTCATAGTCCATAGTCAAGAAGACGAGATCGTTCCTTTCAGGCATGGGCGCAAGCTCTTCGATGCAGCTAACAATTTCGGGGCCTTTCTTGAAATTTCAGGAAGTCATAATGATGGATTTGTCACATCGAGCAGTGTTTACATAAACGGACTAAAGGCTTTTCTTGATCAGGTTGATAGGAACACATTTTAATTGTTTGCGGAATTAATTATGAAACGGATGCTTCCCTGGTTACTCCTTGCGTGCTTAGTAGTTTCGGGGTGTGCCGGCAACAATGTGCGCCGGATGGAAGTCACTGCATACTGCGGATGTGGGCAATGTTGCGGCTGGGAACGTGGAAGATGGATGTATCTGAAGCTGAATTTCTGGAACCGCTATGTGAGTTCTGGAAAGCGCAAAGGCCAGCCTTACTCCGGGCATACCGCCAGTGGCACAAAACCCCATCAACCACATCCAGGGCTCATTTCAATGGACAGTATTGTGCATCCCTGGATGATTCCCATTCGACTGATCTTTTTCCCATGGCTCCTCATGCCACGGAATGGTACCATTGCGGCTGACACTAGATATTATCATTTTGGTACCCGGATGTATATTCCAGGTTACGGATGGGGCGTTGTGGAAGACCGTGGATCTGCTATTAAAGGGCCTGATCGCCTTGATGTTTATTTCGGCTCACACCAGAAGGCCCTTGCCTGGGGCAGGAAAAGAGTGGATGTGTGTATTGAAAGATAAAATATCGATCTATGCGGTTAGGAAACTACTGAAAATCAATCACGAAAACACGAAACAAGACATAGAAATTTAATTACTTCAAAATCATTTATGATTCCTGGCTGGATATCAAAGAGGAATAATTGACATATAGCTGACAGCTATTGAAGATAGTAATACACTCAGAATGAATACTGAACAAGCCCTTTTAAAACTCAGAGATTCCATTACAGAACCAGAGAGTGTCCTGACCTTAACCGGTCTTGTGGGCACATCCCCTGCCTGGCTGATTGCAAGACTCCTAAAGTCTGTCAATCACCCAATACTCTGGATCACTCCCTTTCAGAAAGAGGCGGAACAGGTAGCATCAGACCTTTCGTTTTTTTCGGATTTTCCTGTTTTGTTGTATCCTTGCCATGACTCGCTTCCTTTTGTACCCTTGCTTCCCTCAACCGAGACAATATCTCAGAGGATTTCAACACTCTATCGCCTGGCCACTGAGGACGGTCCTGTTGTGGCAGTTGCTCCGGTGCAGGCCCTTGTGGAACTTACTGTTCCTCCTGAAATCCTTTTAAACCATGTGGAGTATCTCCAAAAAGGAGAGGAAGTTGACCGGGAGGAGTTGCTCAAATGGCTTATTGATTCAGGCTATGAACACTGCGCTATAGTCCAGTCCAGGGGAGAATTCAGTATAAGGGGCGGCCTGCTCGATATCTTTCCGCCTTTAACAGCCTTTCCTGTACGAATAGATTTTTTCGCCGACTTTGTAGAAGAAATGCGCCTCTTTGACCCGCTCACGCAGCGGTCGACTGAAGACCTGAATGAGCTGGTTATACTCCCGGTCAATGAACTCATATTCTCCCGATCCACGCTTGAATCAATCCATAAAAAACTGGTTGAACGGGCGGCTAAGTATAATTTGCCTGCCCGGAGGGTACATGAAATCCTGCAACAACTGGAGGCTGGGAGGCTGGTGGAGGGGCATGAGGCGCTGCTGCCACTTTTTTATCCAAAACCCGCCTCTGTACTGGACTATATTCCGCAACAGACCCCTATACTGATTGACAAGCCCGGAGAGGTTGAAGGTGCGCTGAAAAACTACTGGAACGGTGCTGAGCAGACGTACGAATCAGCCTTTAACGAACACAGAGTTTTTTCTCCCCTGGAGTCTCTACTCTCTAACCCTGAGCAGCTTTCAAAACAGATAGGGGATCATACCTGCTGGCTGTTTCAGGACATCAATGTATACAGATCATTACCAAATTCTTCAATCACCAAATCACCAAATCACCAAATCACCAAATCCAAAAGGTCTTTCCTCAACCTGCCGGCCCCAGCCCTTCAGGAGCTGGAAATAAAATCGAGCAAGCCGGACCTGACCCTGATGCTCGAAAACGCAAAAAGGGGAGTTGATCTTATCGGACCGGTGCTTGACCGGCTCAAAGACTGGATTGATGCGGGAGAAAGGATTGTCCTGGTAGCGCCTGGCCGACGGCAAGGCCAAAGGATGATGGAACTCCTCAGTTTTCATGAGCTTATCAGTGATGATGCCGGGCCTCCTATACTCTCAGCGCCCTTGACTAATGACCCGGCAGGACCCGGGCTTATGATCTGTACCGGACAACTTTCTTCAGGGTTCGCCCTTCCTGGTGAGGCCTACATAGTCCTTACGGAAGAAGAGCTGTTAGGCGCACGGGCCGGACGAACCAGGGGCCGGGGAAGAGAAAAAACAACCGTAAGCGATCTGACGTTTGAGGATCTG
>JAYEFH010000017.1:0-5822 GCA_034658555.1 Thermodesulfobacteriota bacterium
TGCCGCGCGTGATTCTTTTCCATTCATGCTTCCAATCCCCGTCAGATTCTTTTAACTCACGAAGGCACCAACCCTGTTCCTTTTCTGTTTCAGGAGCATCTATGGAAAATTGTGGGCAACCGTAGCAGAACCTGGTTTTTGCTATAAGATCAATTAATTTGAGCCCTGGCCTGTTGCCTACCTGCAACCCCTGATCGCCCTGCACGCCCTGATCGCATACATCATGAACAGGGACAGGGGATGGCTGGCTGGCTTGGCTAACGTTGTCATGGTGTGAAGTGGTCGCCAAACCCCCTTGAACATCCTTCTTCTTAAGAAAAGCAAAACTCCTGACTGCCATTCAAAACCTCCTTGAATTGAAGAAAACTACCTTGAATTGAAGACTTAGTGTTAGCGGATTAGGTAATGCTCTAGTTACTGCTCTTTGAAAAGTTACTGTTGAGGTTACTCTCTTCGTTCTAAGTCGTTGTTTCTCCTTTATTATTATTATTTATTATTTTTAGAGAGAGAGTAAGTATAGTAACTATAAGAGAATTGAGCTGGGGAATAATAAAGCTGAGCAAAAAAATAAAAAAGAATAAAAAATCCCCAGGGTAAATGCATGCGCATTTTTACTCATCTACACTCTAAGGTCCAACTTAATACACAGAAACCAACAGTTACGAGGATCGCTAAGCTTTTTTGACCCTTTCTCGCCATTTTTTATCCTTATTCGGCTCAAATCATTTGAATCATCCAAACCCACCCTAACTCCACGATTCTACTTACTAAAACCCGTTAAAACTGTCCTTTGAAGTCTTCAAGCACAGAAATCAAATCAAAATCAACCCCGCCGTTCAGCTTCTCAAAACTCTTTTTCATCTCATCTATCCCAGCCATGAAAATCGCAAGTCTTCCCCTTTTTTGAAAAAAGACCCAATTCTCTTTTTCGAGAACAGTCTTATAAGTCTTGCGCCAAAAATGCACTTCGTTCGCTTTCCGAAATCTATCGCCATGCGTTTTGATAAAACTCAAAAACTCATTATAAACTTCCGACTTCCAGACCTGTTTCGGCCAATAGCCTGGTTCATCATTTGCAAAATCATCATCCCCACGGAAAGAAGTCATCGCTTCTTTGCCCGAAAAATCAGTTAACAAATATCCCCTGGACAAAATATCATGCCAAAATGCTTGGATAGGTTCAAAGGTCTGCTCTATTTGCAGCTTCAACCCCGCAGTCCTTGGAGCGTCCCTAAGCTCAACATCGCTATAATCATAATTAAGCAGATCAAAAAACATAGCTTCAATCCCCCCGCGGACCATTTGTTCTTTGATACGCTTAAAATACGGAAAATCTTTTTTCCTGGATTCATTTATAGTCAACACGCAATACCGACGTTCATCCCAGGATGCCGGCACGGTCCACGGTTCGTTAGAAGCCATAATTACGTTGCAATTATTCTGCAGGAATATGGAATCAATGCCTTTCGGCTCGAATAGCATCATTGGTTCAGTGATCAGCCCGGACAGCTTGGCTTCACTTTTTTTGTTTCCGCCCCAGGCACATTCATCTAAAAACGCCAAGATACATTTAGATAAATATACCGTAAACTTCCCGGTGAACCCTTCAACGCTATTGATTGGCATAAACGCTTCACCAAATATTTTTCCCAGCCAATTAACAAAAAAACCTTTGCCAATTCCTTTGCCTCCGCACATCACTAAAGCGACCCCTGGCCTTTCACCTCCAGGGTCCTGAATCATCCGCGCCATCCAGGCCATTACGTATCTATATAATTCCGGGTCATCGTCACAGATAATCTTTTCTATATGCTGTCGCATCAAACCCCAATCACCTTTTTTCGGTGTTAAAGGAAACCCTCGAAACAAATTATACGTTTTGTTGTCAATATCTCCGCCTGGCTCAAAAACAACATTCTCGTACGTCGTCCTGTCCGGGTACTCCATCCATAATTTGCCTGCCGGTATGGCTTTCTTTTCATTACCCACATTTACGAACAATTTTTTGTTTGCGAAATAATTATCAAAAGCGCCTCTTTCCAAGAAATTAATGGAATGTTTTTTCACAGCATTATTATATGATTCACGAACAACCCTGAATTTGTCGCCCAATAAAACAGCCGCAAATTTTCTGTTCATCAGATTTAATTCACGCAGTGTATCGGGCGGATAATAACCGTCTTCGTCGCCACCATCGCCACCACCATCGGGAACGCTCCACTCTACATCACAAACCGCCGCGTCAAATCTTTGCAGGATAATATTTTTTGCCAGATCATTGAAATCCCGCTTTTTAGGCGCGTCAGTGAAACAAGAATCACATGGAGTAACCAGTCGCACATCCTTCTTATCTTTTAGTCTCTCTGCCAGCTTCAGCGCGGCCTTCTGTCCACCAAAACTTGTATCCGAGTCAACCAGAACCCACACCTTTTCACAATCGTCAGGAAGTGCAATTGTGCCCATGCCTGACGTGGATAATGCGGACACACCATTTTTCCCTGTCGCTGCCATAGCTGATAACGTTGTTTCAATCCCCTCACCTACAATTAATTCCTTCATGGGTTCTTTGCGGTAAAACCAAACCCCGCGCCCGGCTGTCTCTCCAAGCATTTTCGCGCCTTTTTTGGAATAACCCCACTCATCAGAGGTTGAAATAAAGAGACGCTGCACGCTCATAACGGCTTTGTCTTTCAACGTTGTAACAGCCGCCGCGATCATTTCAACCTGTTCGCCTGTTTTTTTGTCTTTGTAGGAATTCCAGCGCAATGCCGGCGGGAATGGAAAATCATCTGAAAAGAATATTTTGCGAGTCTTAAAATATTCTTTTATTTTCTGAATTGATTCTTCGTCACTTGTGGCCTGCTTCCATACAAATGATCTCTTCTCAGGTGGTTTCTTCTCAGGTGGTTTCTTTTCAGGAGCAGGTGGGGTGTGGGGTGCGGGGTCTGGATAGTCTGGGTCTGGGTAGTCTGGGTCTGGATAGTCTGGGTCTGGGTTGGATAAAACGGTTTCTTTTACCGCCTGACCATTCCATTGCGGCAAGAATCCAAGTTCTGTTAATTTTTTTTTTATTTCTTGCCAATCGCAGCCGCTATGGCATTTTACCAGAACATCTACTTCCCCTTTCTTATTAATGATATCCTTGATTGCCAAGGATGGGTTTTTGTCTGGATGGGCAGGACAGCAAGTAATCCACCCTTCCTGGTTTTTTTTTTCTTTCCCTTGACCGAGTGACTTTGCAATTTCCGAAGCTAGGGACATGTTAAAACCTCAATTCATTTGAATGTTTCCATTGCCTGGCTCAAATAAGTCTGCCGATTGCTTGTAGTATTGTTTTTTATTGCCCGTCTCAATCCTTTTTTATCACCAATGATATGCAATTCATCTTGAAATCTGCTCACACCCACGTACAACAAAGACCGCGATAACATGAAATAATGTGTTGAATGGCAGATAATTATGCCTTTCCTGTATTCAGATCCCTGGCTTTTGTGGTATGTGAGGCAGTACCCCAGCGCCAGGTTTTTAATATCTTTTCTTTCTTGAAAAACTACAATTTCTCCATCAAAATCAATAACAATATTTTGCAAAATATCAATTTCTAAAATAACTCCCATGAATCCGTTAAAAACATTCAATTTATAATTATTCTTTGTAACAAGAACCTTGTCACCCTCCCTGAAAGTCAACCACGGCGCGACCTCTAACTCTTTCTTCCCTTGCCTTGCCGGGTTCAATTTTTGCTGCAAGATAAGGTTTATTGACTCTACTCCGCATACTCCTGACCTTTGCGGTGACAAGACCACATAATCTTCATTATTCTCTTGCCATTCTCTGCAAATCTCAACTGTCTGAGCCGGGATATCTTCCTTGTCTTCCAGTTCATGAAAAAAAAGATCCCCATCGTTGCCATCGCTTCCGCTAATACTAACAGGCCACTTCCCTACTTTGATTGCTTCACATGCGCCAGCTATCCTTGATCCCTGTTCCTGTCGATGATTAATGGCAAGGCGCGACACATTCCTGCCTGACGCTACAATATCTCGAAACGGGCATCCGGGTCCTACGGGCGCTAATTGATCGCTGTCACCTACCAGCACAATCTTGCATTCTTTATTGACAGAGGTGATAACCCTGGCAAGCAGGGCGCTGTCGATCATGCTGCTTTCATCTAAGATTAATAAATCACAGTTCAACCTATTGCCGCTGTTATGTATCCAGTGTTTCCCTTGGCAACCAAGCATACGATGAATTGTCATTGGTTTATTTATCGTCGAAAGATAAAAATTTTCATCTTTTGACAAAGCTTCATCCAGCACTTTGGCTGCTTTACCCGTAGGCGTTGCCAGATAAGTGGTCAGGCAATTAAATTTACCGCCCCATTCTTGTTCAAGAAGATAAAAAATACTGTGGGTTTTCCCGTATCCAGGCCCGCCTGTTAAAACCGAAAGACCTGGAATATTTAAAATAGATTCAACGGCTTGCTGTTGCGATAGGTCAAGTGATAGTTTCATTCTTCAACCTCCCAAATATAATCTTCTCCGCATCCAACAACTCGGCAGAGAATACTTTTCCGTCTTCAATAACAACCATTCCTTCAGCTTTTAGCCCATACAGGCATTGCCTGATATCTTTGTATGCCGGCAAACTAGAACCGTTCATCGAGCACGCGCTGGCCATCATGGACTCACGAAGCTCGGAAAGAACAATTTGCACGAGTTCTTTGCCCCAATGCCAGACATTGCCTTCATTATGTTCTGAAGATTGCAGGCAAAACAGCACACATGCCATTATTCTTGCATCGCTGTTTATAGCTACCCCGGCCTTCAATGCAATCTTATCCACTATCCTAAACCCAAAGCCGTCAATATCGCTAATCAGTCTGTATGGATTTTCTGATACCTGCTTTAAAGCCTTGTCGTATCCATAAATGGATATAATTTTATTTGTCTGATGATCTGTCAGGCCCAGGCCCAGTAAATAAATCGTCGCGGGAAAGCCGCAAATGCTTTCCCGCGCCTTTTCTTGCGCCTCCATAGCTTTGTCGATGCTTGTTATTCCAAGCATGGAGGGACATTGATTTGCGGCCTTCCATGCAAGAACATGTCCATATTTGGCCACGGCTTTTGTTGCCCTTACTTTTCCTATCCCTGGCAGGCGCTGAAGAATCGCGATAACACCGGCATCACTTTTTATATCAGGCGGAGCCGGAACAATCTTTTCACATTTTAATTGACTGCCGAATTTATTGTAAATAAAAACGCCTGTGCATGTAATTTCAGATCCCGCGTCGCACATGGTCGGCAGGATACCGGTACAATTTGTAATGGTATTTATTGTTGCTTCTGAACTAACAGAAAACACAGCCCAGTTATCCGAGTTGCGAAATTTGATCTGTGCAATCGTTCCTTTGACTTCTTTTTTCTTTTCTTCCATATTGAAAACCTAAACGCCGATCATGATAACATGATCGGCGTTTCCGATGAATTTTAAACTAAGTTGCTAAAATCATTTCAAAAATCCCCTGTATCGTCATCAGATGTAGGGGGCGCTTCCTGGTCAATCGGGGCATTTTTTACATCTTCCCCTATTAATTGTTCACGTATTATATCCATATTAGCCCTATCACTTTCGTTTAACTCGGCAAGACCTGAAAATGTTGGGATATACGAATCACCAGAATCACCAGTTCGAGTTTCAACCTCTACATTAAAAGAGAAACCCCATGAAGGGATACGCTTGGCATGGCCCCGCATTTTAAGCGCGGAGATAATTTTCCTAGCCGGCTTTAATGCTGTTGATTTCAGGGAAAACCACATCGG
>JAYEFH010000018.1:0-5821 GCA_034658555.1 Thermodesulfobacteriota bacterium
TCCCAAATCAATAACATCTACACCTTTTCCCAATGCCTCGGTCTTCATTCGATCAAGTGCCACGAAAAGATATGGTGGAAGCTGTTGTAATCTCATAGATTTTATAAAAACCATGAAGAAGACCTCAATTCGTCATTAACCCACCGAACTGTAAGCGTTTACAGGGTGCTGCAGATGCGAGGCGGAGGGTACGCAGACGTACTTCCCGTACTTCAAGTGCCCGACAACAAAGCAGATGCGGTGCCCTGTGAACGCTTACAAAAATAATTACTTGAGCCCCAACACATCCTGCATATCGTAGAACCCGGCGGGCTGCTCGACGATCCAGCGGGCTGCTCTTACTGCTCCTTTTGCAAAGGTGTCTCGGCTTGAGGCCTTATGCACGATCTCAATACGTTCACCTATGCCGCCGAAAAGCACTGTGTGCTCGCCGACTATGTCTCCGGCTCGAAGGGTCTGGATTCCAATTTCCTTTTTGCTCCGCTCACCAATGAACCCATGCCTCTCGAATAGACCTACCTCATCGAAATTCCTGCCGAGGGAAGAGGCAATGACCCTGCCCAACTGAAGGGCTGTGCCGCTTGGGGCATCTTTTTTCATTCTGTGATGTGCCTCTACAATTTCAACATCATAGTCATCACCAAGGACATCGGCGGCGGTATCAACCAGCTTGTAAAGGAGATTAATCCCTACACTCATATTGGGTGCGAGTACACAGGGGAAATCCTTTGCCAGTTGTTTTATCTCGTCGAGTTCCCCACTGGCCAACCCCGTGGTGCCTATAATTATTGGTTTTTTGTGTGAGGCCGCGATGCGGGAGTGTTTCAGGCTGGCTTCGCTAATTGTAAAATCTATGATGACATCTCCCTGATCTATTACAGAATCGAGGCTGTCTGCCACGGTCACTCCCAACGATTCGAGTCCCGCAACAGCCCCGGCATCCTGCCCGACAGCAGGGCTGTCCGGGTGCTCAAATGCCGCGCCTGGAGTGATACCTTCAGTCTCATGAATCATGTTTATGATGCGACCGCCCATACGGCCACCTGCACCGGCTACTATAGCTCGGATCATATTTCCTCCTAGCGCCCTTTGGGCGAGCTGTTAAAGCTATTGAGCCGCTTGCCTTATTAGCTCATCAGCTAATCAGCTCACCAACTTATCTTACTTAATCAGTTTGATGTCTTTCAGAACTTTTTCCAGCCGTTTTTTGTTGGCCTCACTCATTGAGGCCAGGGGAAGACGAACCTCATCTGTCGGAATTTTGCCCATCATTGCAAGGGCGGTCTTGGCCGGAACAGGATTTGTCTCATAGAAAAGGGCATCAAACAGCGGGAAAAGCTTTAAATGTAACTGCCGTGCCTTTGTGAGGTTACCCTTTTCAAATGCGTTCATCATAGCAGCCATTTCCTTTGGCATTACGTTGGACGCAACCGAGATGACACCCTTGCCTCCAATGGCCATGATGGGAAAGGCAGTAAAGTCGTCTCCTGAGAGCACTATGAAATTTTTAGGACATAACCTGATTACATTTGTTACTTGCTTCAGGCTGCCGGTAGCCTCCTTGATCCCGATAACATATCTATTTTCGGCGCAGCGTGCCACTGTTTCCGGGAACATGTTTACCCCTGTACGTCCGGGTACGTTATAAAGGATCATGGGAAACTTGCAATCATCCGCTACGGCCATAAAGTGTTGGTATAATCCCTCCTGGCTGGGTTTATTATAATAGGGTGTAATCACCAGGGCCGCATCCGCACCGGCATTTTTCGCATGCTTTGTGAGCATGATGGTCTCTGCAGTGGAGTTGGAGCCTGTCCCGGCGATTACCGGTACGCGCCCCTTTGCGGTCTCTATTGTGATCTCCACTACTCTCATATGCTCTTCGTGGCTGAGGGTGGCTGACTCACCAGTAGTACCGCAGGGTACTATACAATTGGTCCCGGCCTTTATGTTCCATTCTATAAGGGCCTTGAGGGCTTCCTCATCCAGGTTTCCGTCCTTAAGGGGAGTTACTATGGCAACAATAGCCCCGCCGATCTGCTTTTTTTGTCCCTTTGTGCCTGCCTTGGTTTTACACGCCATAATGCTTACCCTCCACTAGCGTAATTTTTTAGAAATTTTCCTTATGGGAAAACATCTAATGTTCGATATATAGATTATTAAAGGTTTTATGTCCTGAGGGCAAGTGCTGTTAAAGATAATTGAGGAAAGTGATCATTTTTCACGGCCAAATTTGTTCTAACAATGAATAAAAAAAAGCTTTTAGTTATTGAAGACGAGATTTCCGTGGCCAAGCAGCTTAAGTGGGGCCTTGGAAAGGAATATGAAGTAACCATTGCTTCTGAAGCTGATGATGCCAGATCACTGCTGGCCTCCGGTGCCTTTCCTGTAGCTACCATGGATCTGGGCCTGCCTCCATATCCTGACACCCCCCAGCAGGGCTTTAAGCTTCTGGAAGAAATATCTTCTTTTGCCCCTTATACAAAGGTGATAGTTATCACCGGCAATTCCGAAAATGGAAACGCTGTCCAGGCCATTGCCCTTGGGGCGGCTGATTTTTGCGCCAAACCAATTGATTTGAAGATATTAAATATTATCCTTTCCCGCACTTTCAGGATCTCTGAACTGGAAGAGGCTAACCGTGGGCTGCAGAATAAAGCCAGCCAAACAGGCTCTTTTTGTGGCATGCTTGGTGTCTCCTCAAGCATGGGCAAGCTATTTGAGCGCATCAGACAGGTGAGTGAAACCGATTACCCTGTCCTCATAGCCGGAGATAGTGGTACGGGCAAGGAGATGGCATCCCGGGCCATCCATAGCCTGAGCCAAAGAGCGCAAAAGCCCCTGGTGATCATTAATTGCGGGGCTATCCCTGAAAATCTGCTCGAAAGTGAGCTTTTCGGCCACGAAAGGGGCGCATTTACCGGAGCAATAGGTCGTAAGGTCGGCAGATTTGAGCATGCTAACAAGGGGACGGTCTTTTTAGACGAGATTGGTGAGCTACCCATGCCACTCCAGGTGAAAATATTGAGGTTCCTCCAGGAGAATACTGTCGAACGGTTGGGGGGAACAAAGACAATTACATTGGATGTCCGCATCATTGCAGCTACCAACGTCAATCTGGAAGAGGCTGTTAAGCAGGGAAAGTTTCGTGAAGATCTTTTCCACCGCCTGAATGTGGTTCCTTTATGGATCCCCGGTTTAAAGGAAAGAGGCGAAGACATCCTGCTTCTGGCACATCACTTTCTTCAGGAAGAGACTCAAAAATTGCACCGGGGGCATGTAACACTTTCGCCGGCAGCCATTGCCGCCCTGACTGCACATACTTGGCCCGGCAATGTCCGTGAACTCCAAAATCGCATCCGCCGGGCATTGAGTACTACAACCGGCCGAGCCATTGACCCCGCTGACCTGGGGCTGGAAGATGCTTCTTTAGAGCAGGAGGAACAAAAACTGTCCAGCCTGAAAGGTGCCAGGGAAGCAGCGGAGATCAGTACTATCCGCAAGGCCTTGGTGCTCACCGGCAACAACATCAGCCAGGCAGCCAGACTGCTTCATACCAGCCGCCCCACCCTGTATGTTCTCCTTAAAAGGCATGGGATAAGTCTATAATAAGGGGAAAATGCATATTTTATACGTAACCGTTCACGGGTTCAAAGGTTCAGGGTCCAAAGGTTGAGAGTTGTTTTCTATTCTCACGCCTCCTGAATATACATTGACAAGCATACCATCTTGTATCATACTCCGAAATAGTTTTACTTTATCGGAGAGTTTTCCCCAAAATGAAATATATCAAGAGGATCCTGAATATTGATTTGCCGTCGGGGCAGTCTGCGTTTTTATGGGGGCCAAGAAAGACCGGCAAATCCACTTATCTGAAAAGTAGGTTTCCCCACAGCCTGGTCTATGATTTTTTAAAAACAGATCTGTTCCTTGAATATTCCAAGAGGCCATCGCTGCTGAGGGAACGATTGCTGGCAAAGAACGAAGGTGACCTCAACTATCCGGTGATACTGGATGAAGTGCAGAAAATTCCGCAAATTCTTGATGAAGTGCACTGGTTGATTGAAAACAGGGGACTCAGCTTCATACTGTGCGGATCAAGCGCCCGGAAACTTAAGAGGGGGAAGGCGAATCTCCTTGGAGGCAGAGCCTGGCGTTATGAAATGTTTCCTTTTACCTCGGCTGAGCTGGAAAAACTGGATCTACTGAGGGTTCTGAACCGTGGTATGATCCCGGCACATTACCTGATGGAAGGCTATAGCAAAGCCCTGCGGGCCTATACGCAGGATTATCTGAAAGAAGAGGTCTTTTCCGAGGGGCTGACCCGAAACATCCCTGCCTTTTCCAGGTTTTTTGACTCCATGGGTTACTCCCACGGAGAGCTCACAAATTACTCCAACATTGCCCGTGACTGTGGAGTGGATTCCAAAACAGTAAAGGAGTACTACCAGATCCTTGTTGATACGCTTCTGGGGACCATGGTCGAACCCTTCAAAAGGCGGCAGGGCCGGCAGGTCATCAGCAGGGCGCCAAAATTTTATCTGTTCGACGTCGGAATCGCGGGAACCATCACAAAACGACATTTGGTGGAAAAGAAGGGTGAACTGTTCGGCAAGGCATTTGAGCACTTTATCTTTATGGAGATAGCGGCTCACAACTCATACAATGAACTGGATTATCCAATCAATTTCTGGAGAACAAAATCCGGTCTGGAAGTTGATTTTGTCCTGGGAGGCGGCGAGGTGGCCATTGAAGTAAAGGGTGCGGCCCGGATCGAAAAAAGAGACCTGCGGCCTCTCACTGCCTTCATTGAGGAATATTCACCCCGCAAGGCTGTGGTTGTCTGCAATGAGAGGGAAGAACGAGTCCACGGCCAGATCAGAATAATGCCATATCAGAATTTCCTGCGTGATTTGTGGACAGGGGAAATCATTCACTGATGACAAGGTATTGGCGTCTTCTTGCATTAGCGATTAGCTTTTAGCCTAACAGGCCGTTTTTATACAAAGTTTTTGACTAATGCCTAATAACCAGTGACCAATGCCTAATGACCGGCATCCGTCTATGTTGAAAAATGGAGGGGAATACGTGCTGTTGGATTTTGCGAAGGGACTGTGCCTGCTGCAAAAGCAAAGAAGGTAAAAAAAAATCCCCCGGGGTGGCCCGGGGGATTTTGTACAGCTTGAGTATATTGAGATGGTGCTGTGATTATGCTTGTTAAGCCTTTTTATTCAACCGCTTGCGGCCAAAGCCAATTATGCCTATGAGACCGGTGCCCACGAGCAGAATGGTGGCGGGCTCGGGGACAGGGGCTATGGGTGTGTCAGAAAAACTTCCCATCTGTAAAAAAACTCCGGAATCCAATACCAAGTCGCCAGCGTCCGCTATCGCCAATGTTAAATGGTATGTGTGGTCGGCAGTTAATCCTGTCATACTGGTAGTAAATGCGTTTGTAAAACCATCATATTCGAAAGCATAAGGGGTCGATGTATCCGAAGAATCGTTATCGTTGTAATACTGAGAATACAAACCATTGTTCACATTGTTGATTGAAACAGCGGTGTTTGTCTCTGGAATCAATGCTACATTGTCTGTAACAGCAGTCCCGTCCAAGAAGAACCCAAATACGTCGTTATATGCTGACCCAACCCATTCATTATACTCTTCCGAGCCAAAGACATAGTTAAAGTAGGCTGCGTCCCCGCTGCTTACGAAATCAAATTCCAGGATTGTGGCATCATGTGTAGTATACCCTGGGATGAGGTTATCAAGATAACTGATTCCTGATAAACCATTAGCACCTGTTATATCGTCTGAGGTA
>JAYEFH010000019.1:0-5777 GCA_034658555.1 Thermodesulfobacteriota bacterium
GTCCAGACATGGTCAGTAAGCCCTGCAGCCATGCCCGGAGTTTTGGAGGCCCATCTTTGTTCAAAGGGTTTAGTGGTTTCAGAGACCTTTTCCCGGAGACTCATATGAGGTCGAGCAAAATTATAAAGGGCTTGAAAGAAAACAATCTGTTTCCTAAGATTTTTTCTTTCCTTGCGAAGCCAAGAGTTTTTCGCGCCAATGGAGCCAAGGCTTGAGGGACCGGATCAAAGTATTAGCGGAAGAGCATCAGCTTTAACTCGTGCCCGGTATTTTAGGAAAGCCTGTTGGCACGCACATTGCGACAAGTATTACCAAGAGAGGAAATCCCGCGATTTTAGGCAATTATTCGATGACATTAGTTGAGAGCAATAAAATATTTTTCCGGAGCATAAATCTTTTAACAGGGAAAGTGGCGGTCTGTTTTTCCTGCAACCTCTATACTTCGTTCTTCCGATGAATCTGAATATCAGATGATCAAAGTCGATAGAGTTGGGAGGCATTCAGAGTTAAGACTATGAAATACTCACAGCAAAACATACAAAATGGA
Organism: Thermodesulfobacteriota bacterium; assembly: GCA_034658555.1. Classification (GTDB taxonomy): domain Bacteria; phylum Desulfobacterota; class Dissulfuribacteria; order Dissulfuribacterales; family UBA3076; genus UBA3076. Next base: position 548 of record JAYEFH010000019.1, read on the forward strand.
TTGAAGACAGGTCGGTGTGCCTTGAAAAAATTAAGCGGAGAATTTATCCGTTATGCCATGGTGGGTGGAATTGCCTTTGTTGTAGACTTTTTTCTGCTCGGTTTTCTGACTGAGTGGTGCGGACTGCACTATCTGGTTTCAGCAACAATCGCTTTTGTAGCAGGCCTTATTGTTAATTATACGCTATGCCTGCTATGGGTATTCTCTTATCGAAATCTAAATGATAAACGTCTGGAGTTTATTCTGTTTTCAGTAGTAGGCATCGGAGGCCTGATCTTGACCGATATACTGATGGCCGTGCTTACACCTGTTTTGCATGGGCAGTACCTCTGGGCCAAAGCCATCACGGCCTGTTTCGTGCTTTTATGGAATTTTTTTCTGCGCAGGCAACTGCTTTTTGCGCGAAATCCGGTATGGAAAGTGCTGAAGCAGCATGCATGATTGGATGAGGTATGAGGATGTCTGGTCGATCAATGCAGCCGATGAGTATCATGAAGAGGTAACAAATCGCTAGAGGCAACGCATGGGAAAAATGACGCTCTCAAACCTGGCCGACACTTTCCACTATTTCCGAATGGCCCCGATCTGGAAAGGGCAATCTGACATAGGCGACTATCGTCAGGCTCAATTTTGGTCGATTCTTCTTATCTTCTTGTTATTGATCGCCTATTTATATGGACTTGCACCGACCAAACCAGGCAATCTGGCTGATACTGACTGCTATATGCGATTGAATCGTGTTTTGCAGCTTCATGAGACTGGCGAATGGTATGATACAGTGTCCCATAGAAGCAACGCACCATATGGCGAAACACTCCATTGGACAAGGCCTCTCGATGTTCTTTTATTGGCCGGGGCATGGTTTCCAAGCTTTTTTGTAGACTTCAAAACAGGATTGTTTTGGTGGGGAGTTATCATCAGTCCTATACTTTTGACCCTCACATTGCCAGCACTCTATTGGGCCAGCCATCCTGTTCTGGACCGTGAAGGTCTTCCATACTTCGGTTTTATGCTTCTCTGCCAATTCGGTGTAATGGTCTATTTTATGCCGGCCAGGCCGGATCATCATAGTCTTCTCATATTGCTTTTTGTTATCTCAATCGGGCTTGGTTTTCGAATCCTTTTGTGGCCTTTTAAAGCTGGTCTTTGTTATGCAGCCGGCATTATCAGTTCCCTTGCTATGTGGATTAGTGTGGAATCTTTGGCGCCTCTTTTGATGAGTCTCCTTGCCTTTGGCCTACTTTGGATAGTGGCAAATGAGGATTTTTCCCGTAAGAACTACCATTTTTGCCTTTCCCTTTTTTTAGGGACCACCATTGTATTACTTCTTGAGCGTCCATTGTACGGTCTTTGTCAGGTACAATATGATCGAATATCTATTGTTCATTGGGGCATTTTCGGACTAATCGCCCTTTTTTGGCTTGCGGTTCTGCTTGTGGATCGCTATTCGAATTTATGCCATTGTCGAACCAACCGTTTGGCGATCTGCCTGACAGGCACTCTGCTTATAGGCACTATCGTTTATTTATACTTTCCAGACTTTTTCAAAGGGCCTTATGCTGGTGTGGACCCCCGAATAGTCCCTATTTGGTTAGATAAAGTAAATGAGATCCAACCTCTATTTTCTCCTGAACGTAAGCTAAGTGACATCCTGCTGTTATTAGGCCCTGCCATTCCAGGGTTCCCTTTTGTCCTCTATCTCTTTTTCAAGACGCATTGCAAGGAACAAAAATGGTTATATATTTTAATCGGACTGCTCATTTTCATTCCGCTCTCCTTATATCAAATCAGATGGATTACTTATGCCGAGATCCTTCTCCTTTTTCCAATGGTCGAATTGTTGAGCAGGATGCTTAAAGGGGAACGGTCAGTCCCATCCCGTTTGAGGCCGGTGGCTCGTGTTCTCACGGTCACAGTATTTTGCACCGGCTTTCTACTTGTACCTCTCCTCATGTCTGCATCAGTAGGGCAAACCAACCAAGCCATTGCGGAAAACTCCAAGACTGTTTCTTTGCCCCAGCTATGCCGATATCTTGAAGAAACAGGCGGCCAGGGGACTCGAACCAGACGTATCCTGGCCCATATTGACTTTGGGCCTGAGATTCTTTACCGCACTCACCATGAAGTAATAGCCACTCCTTATCATAGAAACGGGGAGGGAATCATGGATGCTTATAATATTATGACGTCAACTAAGAACGAAGACGCTTATCGACTGATCCGGAAGCGGGGAGTGGATACAATTATTATCTGTACTGAATCCAGCGAAAGGGTTTTTTATGATTTGAAAAATCGGGATTTCTGCTTCTATCAACGATTGGTCCAAGGTGAGATACCAAATTGGTTGCGGCCGATTTCACTGCCACCTGAGTTGTCTTTATCATTTCAGCTTTTTGAGGTGGTTGGTACCTGACTTGAGCGTTTAGCTTTGGAAAATCATAATTATTCAGGTTGAATGCTGAAGGATTTCAAGCATTTCGCAACGATCGAACAGGGATGAATCCCCTAAACTAATACTGCAATCTCGTGGCACTGGTTCAGTTTGATATAGAGCGTAACCCACTAATATTAATTGAGCTTTATTAACAGTAAACAATATTGACATTATGGATTATATGTAATCCACCTTTTTTACTTGACGATTTATTCAATCCAGCCAATTGCGTCACAATTCCCGGCTACGGCCTGGTAGTCTTCGTGAACCGCCTGTCTATTCGGACAAACGGTTCACAGGAATCAATACCTGGTATAGTTTGCACAGTCCTGTTTGAAATCCTCGATAATTTCATTAGTGAGTGTGGGCGGAACATTAGGAATCATTTCCAGGAATGTCTCCGTTGTCACGCGGTAATCTTCTCCCTTGACGTATTCTCTCTCAAAGGCAAGTTGTCTAACCTTCTGAAAAAGGTACTCGATATCCGCAGGGGTGAAGAGCGCAATCATTGAGATGATCATATCCACATCCACATCGCCCAGATTGGTATCGCGCAGATAATGCTCAAAAATAGTTCGACGGCCTTGATCATCCAATCCTCCAACCGGAATGATGCAATCAAAACGGCCGGGTCGCAATAAGGCTGCGTCCAGTTGCCGGATGTAATTAGTCGCGCATACCAGGAGGTTCTTTCTCTCCTGTCTTTTCATCAGGGGTACCTGTTTGAGGAACTCATTTGTAATTGATTTGTCAATGCGGGAGGCGTGATCCCGGCTGCCTGCTATTTCCTCAAATTCGTCTATGAATAAGACCACTTTGTCGAGATTGCCGGCTTTTTCTATCAAGGTTTTCAGGTTCGCACCGAGGCGATCTTCTCCATCGATCATCAAGGTGCTGGGACTGACCTCGATATACCACCACTGAAGTATACCTGCTATGGCCCGGACAAAGTGAGTCTTGCCCGTACCGGGCGGTCCGAAAAAGATGATGGTGCGGGGCGGAACGACTGCGTGTTTGCGTGCGAGTTCTAGCGCCGTCAGAGGAAGTATGATTCTTCTCTTCACGATCTGTTTTGGCGGCTGGGTCTCGGATATGGTTTTCCATATTGATCGGTCGATCATCTGAGCCCCCAGCGTCTTGAGAAGCTGAATCCTTTCTGCATCGTGAAGATCTTGATTCATTGGCTCGATATTTTCCATAAAATCCAGGCAGGCCACCTTCATTCCCACATCCCTGCCCAGTTTTTCAGAAAACACCCACTTATGTTGCATTATTTTGGGCCACAGCTCTGCGGCTATCTTAGGTTCAACCTTCTTTCCTGTGCACTCGAAAATAAAGCCTGTGCAATTTTGCGGACTGGAGGCATTAGATATGTTTTCCATAGGTTTCTCCACTACCTGATAGCCTTCCAGTATTCTGCAAATACATAAGTGGAGAGTATGAATCCCAGTGGCACATTGACCATAACGCCTATTGTAAAGGCCCAGAACGGTTTCATGCCGAAGACGAGCAGGTCTTTAACTCGTGTGGAAAGACCGATACAGAGAAAACAGAAGACAAAGCACCAGGAACGCAATTTTTTGATAGGGGCGATGGCCTTTGATTTAAGAACGCTCTCGAACCAGTCAGATTTGTAATATAACTGTTTTAATGCTGTTTTTTGATCTTTGGTTGTTGCAGATGCCAATAACATATCCAGCTCGTCAAAAGACATCTTGCCCTGAAAGGTAATGACTCCCTGTTCAGGAGGCAGGGCAAACCTATTCGTTAATTCGGCCGGTACTTTATAGTCTGAAAAGTCGGCATTATAGGCTTCTTTTGTTACATGGGTCTTGAAGATACCTTGTAGCTTTGCCTTTCCTACATAGAGTTTCGGCCCGGATGCGGCAATAATGCTGATAATGATCGAGGCTGCGAAGAAACCCAATACGAATTTAGGGAATCTTTCCCAGATTACTCCGGGCCTGACAGCACTCTGCCCCTTTTTTTCTTCCCAGAATATGACTGAGACAATTGAAAGGACAAATGCCCATATGCCTACCCATATATCCCTGCCGATTACCTTCATCAGGGTAAAGGTATGGATGGCAGACTCTCCATATTCATTGGCTATTTCTGCAACTACTGCAAATCCGGCTGCATCTGCAAACTCAGAGGTCCCCACCCATGCCCCGGCTTCCCCTGGAGTTATGGTTCCCATGGTATCCGGTGTGATTGCCAACTTGTCAGGTGGAGGAATCATTATTTTTGTAATGACCACCAGGCATAAGATCATGACTATAGCCCAGATAGAGACAATGCCGATAGTGATGGCAATATGATCCTTTTTTGCCTTAACGGCCCCACCAACAGCAATTGATGCGGATACACCGCATACTGCGCCGCCGGTCCCCAGGACGGCCCCAAACCTTGGCTCTAAACCAAAAAGTTTAGTAGCGGCCAGATAAATGGTTAACCAGGTAGCTATAGAGATGATGGTTGCCTGGACAAAGGCAATCGGGCCGGCCGTGATTATGAGGGTAAAAGGTAAGGTTGCGCCAAGTAGGACAATCCCTGTTTTTATATAGTATTCAGTCCTCATTGAGGTGTGGAACCATTGAGGCATTTTCTTGAGATTACCTATGATCAATCCAATAATCAGGGCAAGCAATGGCGCTCCCAGGTGCGCGTCCTTCATCATCTTTGAAGAGGCCAGATAGAAAATGGCCAGTGAGCCCAGGAATATAATGGTATAACCTGAGATATATTCTTTTATGTTATGGCCCATGACTGCCATGCTGATGGTAAAAACCAGAC
>JAYEFH010000020.1:0-5776 GCA_034658555.1 Thermodesulfobacteriota bacterium
GCCGACTGCAATTATCCCGTTTTCTTGCATTTCCTTTATGGCCTGAGATATGGCAGGTTTCCATTCTTCCGGCCTGATCAGGTCGCGGGCCTCAATAAGCGCTCTCACCCAATCAACAAAAGATCCGCTTGGAGAAAGACGCCATCTAAGGGGAGAAAGCTCAAGGTGAGAGTGGGTATTTATCAGGGCAGGACAAAGTATGGAGTCTCCATAGTCTTTTATTTCTGCCTGATAGCTTAAGCGGAGTTCAGATGCCGGTCCCACCCCAATAATTTTTCCTTCAAAGGTCGCTATTGCCCCGTTTTCTATTGGAGGTCTTGAGACAGGAACCACCCACCTGGCTATGTGAAGCTGGAAAGAATTTAGTGATTTAGTGATTTGGTGATTGGGTGATTTATTGTAGGCGTTCACCGGATTCACCAACCAAGCTATAGTCCATCAGGCGCTGACGCGGTTCAAAGCCTGCACCGGTTACAATTCTGCGTATTTCTGCTTCCGAGAGTCGATGACTTACCCCGGCTGCTGCGACCACGTTTTCCTCAATCATTGTGCTGCCAAAGTCATTTGCCCCAAAAAACAAGGCAATCTGGGCCACTTTTGGACCTTGTGTGACCCATGAGGCCTGAAGGTTCGGAAAGTTGTCAAGGACAATCCTGGCGATGGAAAGCAGTCTCAAGTATTCCTGTCCGGTAGATGGCCTGACGTCAAGAGCGGTATTTTTGGGTTGAAAGGGCCAGGATATGAAGGCTGTAAATCCGCCGGTGCGGTCTTGAATGTCTCTCAGGCGCAAAAGGTGTTCAATTCTTTCCTCAAGTCGCTCCACATGGCCGTACATCATGGTGGCAGTGGTCTTAATCCCTAATTCGTGGGCAGTCTCCATTACATTCAGCCATTCATCTGTTGTGGCTTTCCGTGGGGAGATCTGCTTTCTTACCCTGTCTGTCAGAATTTCCGCTCCACCGCCCGGGATGGAATCGAGTCCGGCCTTGATAAGCCTGATCAGGACCTCTTTTACAGACAGACCTGATATTTTGGAAAAGTGAACGATCTCAGGAGGAGAAAAGGCATGGCAATGGATTGCAAAACCGTCTTTTATAAAAGAGAGCATTTCCTCATAGAAGGTAATGGGGAGATCAGGATGGAGTCCGCCTTGCAGCAGGATCTGTGTACCTCCGAGTGATTTTGTTTCCCCTAGCTTTTCGGCCAGTTCTTCCCTGGAGAGTACATAGCCTGAAATGTCACCCGGTGCGCAGTAATAAGCGCAGAACTTGCAACCGGAGATGCATATGTTGGTATAATTAATATTCCGGTCTATGACATATGTGACAATGGGTTTTGGATGCAGCCTTCGCCTTACTTCGTCAGCAAGCCGGCCCAGTACATTCAGGTCTGCCTCTTGATAAAGCAAGAGGGCATCATCTCCTGAAAGGCGCCTGCCGGCCCGGACCTTTGATATTATAGGTGAAATCATGGTGGAAGAAGAATTCAAACCGGCTCGTAGAGAGTATCTCGCTCTACCGGCTCTCTCCCTGCCTGTCGGATAAGGTGCTCGATCTCACTGCGGGTCATGGCTTGGGAGGTGTCCGCCCCTGCCATGTGCGTAATCTTTTCTTCCAGCACAGTCCCATCCAGATCGTCCGCACCAAAGGACAGGGCGATCTGCGCAACTTTTGGCCCGAGCATCACCCAGTAGGCCTTGATATGTGGAAAGTTGTCGAGCAGGAGTCGTGATACGGCAATACTCTTAAGATCATCTATCCCGCCTGTGGATGACAGATATTCCAGCTTTGTATTTTTGGGGTGAAAGGCAAGGGGGATGTAGCACAGAAATCCGCCTGTCTCGTCCTGGGCCTCTCTCAGGGCCAGCAGATGCTCTATCCGTTCAGATATTGTCTCAATATGCCCGTAGAGCATGGTGGCATTGGTCCTGAGACCTGCTCTATGTGCGGTGTTAGCAACTTCCAGCCAGTCCTTCCCAGAGAGCTTCCCAGGACATAGCTTTTCCCGTATTCTGGTGCTGAAGACCTCTGCTCCGCCTCCGGGAATTGATCCCAGGCCGGCTTGCATAAGATCTTCCAATGTCTCGGCAATTGACCGACCTGAAATGGCTGCCAGATGGGCTATCTCTACACAGGTAAAGGCCTGGATATGGATCTCAGGTCTTTCGGCCTTTACTGCCTTTAGCATGTCAAGATAATACTGGTAAGGGAGATCAGGGTGCAGGCCGCCGACAATGTGTACCTCCGTGACGGGTTCGGAATGTCTCTCCCTTATCTTGGAGACTATCTCTTCTATGGACATTTCGTAGGCCTTCGGGTGGGTCTTTTCCTTTCCAAAGGCACAAAATTTACACAGATTTATACAGATATTAGAATAGTTTATGTGCTGATTATAGATATAATAGGCTCGGTTTCCGTTAAGCCTTTCTCTTACGATGTTGGCCAGATAACCAAGGACCGGCAGATGAGTGGTGGAGAAAAGCTGTTCTCCATCTTCATCGCTTAAGCGAGTGTCGGACAGGATTTTTTCGTATATTTCAAAGAGTCCTGCTTCTTTAAGGGCTTTTTCCATAATTTGCAGTTGCCTTTACACGGTTTAATCAAGAAGGAAAGAAGGTGGTATTAATTATCCTTTTGCGTTGTGGTAATACGCACGTCTTTTACAAATACTTCAAAATGCAGGGTCTTGCCGGCAAGGGGATGGTTAAAGTCCAACATCATGGCGCCTTCCCATATGGACTTGACCATAGCTAGTTGTCTTAAGCCAAATTCGTCAGGGGCCTTGACTACCTTGCCTACTTGCACTTCTCCTGAAATCCTTTCAATGGCCACCAGTGATACCTTCCCGGGATCATAGCGCCCATAGGTGTAATTTGGAGGGACAAATATTAATTTTTTTTCTCCAGGAGCAAGCCCGACAATATTTTCCTCAACAGGTTTGGGGAAATTACCCTTTCCGCATACAAAGGTTACCGGTCCACCTGATTTTTCAGAGGAATCCACTATTTTTCCCGATGGTAGCCTGACCTGGTATTCCATTTCCACCAGTCTTCCATGTTCTACACGGAGTAGGACTTTTTTTGTCATATCCATGGTTGCTTCAAATTGAGCAGTTAGCGGTTAGCTATTAGCTTAATGATTATCGGTCTGCCTTCCTGACAAGCAGGATGTTTTACTATTACAAAATTAGGAACCATTTTTCAAAGCTAAACCCTAATGGCTAACAGCTCAACTTAGGTTCAATGCCCCTTTGTAGAAGTTTTTTCCTGTACGGGTATTTTCATAAAGGCTATCATAACGTAAAATTGATAACATTTTGTGAACGGAAACGCAAACCGAACCCCTTGCCCGCTGAAGGCTCAAGAGAGCCTTCAGAACTGCGTTACAAAACTCGCTTGCGCTTATATGAAATATCCAGGGCAGAAGTTATTACTTGACAAATACAGGGTTAGTTTGCTAATTGAATGACTAAGAAAAGAAATGTTACTCTTGTAGGATCATGTCTGCATTATTCTATATGAGTGTGATGAATAATTTTTGACATCTAAAAATTATAACGGCTTGATTATTTTAAAAAAATTTACTTTTTGTTTCTACCGTTATTGAGACATTTTTTTTAATGTAATTTGCGGCAAGACTGAATGAGAATTCAATTTTTGGGATATATCCAAAAAAGGATGATTCCAGTTAAGGAAGGTGTGCTGAGAAATGAAAAATAAAACTAGATCATTTATTAAAATTATAAACACATTCTTTTTGTCCGCAGCGATTTTGATTGCATTTACCTGTGTTGCCATAGCGCAAGAGGCGGTAAGCCTTCAAAATAACGACTGTATAAAATGCCACAAAACAGAACCCGTAAGTATAGAACAGAACGGCGGCCTCCACAAGACGGCCGTAGGGTGTGTGGACTGTCATACCGAACACCCGCCCTTGGGAACAAAAGCAATTCCGGATTGTGCTATGTGCCATTCAGGGGAACCACACTACGCATTAGATAACTGCCTTTCCTGCCACTCCGATCCGCACCAACCCCTTGCATTACATTTGGATGATAATATCACTACATCATGCCTAACCTGTCATCCGGAACAGGGCAAAGAACTTCAGGACCATCCAAGCAAGCATACAGATGTCGACTGTACTTTTTGCCATACCAAACACGGAGAGATTCCCGACTGCTCTGTATGTCATGAACCACATGCACAGGGTCAGACAACAAGTGATTGCCTCGGATGTCATCCGGTGCATCAGCCATTGGTGATCCATTATGCCAATGAAACACCAAGGTCTTACTGCACGCCGTGTCACGAGGAATATGGTGATCTTATGAACAAAACCACCACATTACATAAGACATTCACCTGTGCATTTTGTCACAGGGGAGTCCATCCTGTTGTGCCGCAGTGTGAGACATGCCACGGCACACCGCACTCGGCGGCACAGCACAAGGCAATGCCGAATTGCCTGGACTGCCATTTAGATGCACACAATCTTGCCAAATAAACTGGGAGTAAGGAGCAAATATTGTTGAAATTTTTGGGATTAATGGAATCGAACCAGCAGAAAAATTTTGAAACAAAGGACTAGGACAATGACGGTAAAAAATGGGATTGGAATACTAATCGGAGTATTAGGTCTGCTTCTTCTCGCCATCTGTTTTGGGTGTGTGAAGCAGCGGCCGGCAGCATTAGAAGCCGGAGAAGTTGCTCAGCCTGAAGAGGCCGCAACGGCGGAAACTGCAAAGGCCGTTGAACAAACTGTAAGCGTCTACAATGTTAAGGTAACGCCTCTAACCAGTGGGGAGTGCGCTCAATGCCATATGGATCAATTCACGAGGATCACAAAAGAAGGGGGTAAGCATGTTGGTGTTGGCTGTACGGATTGCCACGAGGTTTATCATGCATATAATCCCTTGAAGAACAATTATGCCGAGATCATGCCAAAATGCTCAGCCTGTCATGATGATCCTCACGGCACGGACGAAGCGGTTCAAAAATGTGCGGATTGTCACGCTGATCCCCACAGACCGGTAGTGGCAATACCGTATCCATCCAATATTGAACAGCAGTGTAGGGTGTGTCATACTGAGATTGCACAGATCCTGACTAAGCATCCCAGCAAACACACGGAAGAAGACTGCTCCTCATGTCATTCCCAGAAACATGGCAGAATCCCTGAATGTTCGGAGTGTCACGAAAATCACAGTCCAATGGTGACGATGAATACGCCGGAGTGTCTTGCTTGCCATCCTGTTCACGAACCTTTGCAGATTGCCTATTCCGGGGAAGTAGAAAAAAACATGATATGCGCAGGATGCCATGATGTGCCGTTTGATGACCTTAAGACCCATCAGACCAAACATTCGGAATTGGCATGCGCGGAATGTCATCCTACTCACAAGGAACTCATGGCTTGTCAGGATTGTCATGGTGATGCGCCTCACAATCCAGCAATACATAAGAAATATCCAACGTGCGGGGCTTGCCACAGCATAGCGCACGATTTGCGTATGTAACTCGCAATTAACTGACAGAATTATAAGGGGGATAAGCCCAAAGGCTTCTCCCCTTTTTTTTGTATTCGTTCCGGGTTTGTGGGGCACCGAAAAGCTGAACATTTAAACCCTGTCCCTTGACCCTTTTCATAAGATTAGGAACGGGAGATAAATAAGTTGAACAAAAATTAATAGGGTTTTTTGTTGTATTCAAGGCGCGAGGAGCGAGCATAACGGGTTATGTGATCGACGAGCAACGAAGAAGACGGCAAAAAAAACA
>JAYEFH010000021.1:0-5720 GCA_034658555.1 Thermodesulfobacteriota bacterium
AAAAGCAGAACTCTACGCATTAAAGATTCCTTTCAGGTAACCCTTGAACTCATGAACGGGCGCATTCACATGTTGGGGGACCTAGAATTTAGGTAAGCGTTCACATGGCACCGCATCTGCTTTGTTGCCTGCCTGCCGGCAGGCAGGTCGGGCACTTGAAGTACAGGGAGTACGTCTGCGTACCCTCCGCCTCGCATCTGCAGCACCCTGTAAACGCTTACAGTTCGGTGGGTTGCGGTAAAACGGGCGTTATAATCCCGTGAACGGTTACGAATTTAGTAATGAACATCGAACGTTGAATGGGAAAAGACGAAGAAACAAAAATAGCTGTTGAATGTTCGGTATTGGTGTTTGTTTTTTATTCGATGTTGGACGTTCGATGTTGGATGTTCATTTGCAAATGACCGTCTCAAGGCAGACTATAAACGTTTGAGTACTGCGGGCATATCAGTGGAAGAAAAGTATTTCGAGTAAAGCATAAGGGCGTATAACCGCATAGCTCGAAATAAATTGAGGAAAATGATAATTTAGGGATTGAGGAATTGATCAAGTTCTTCGATCTTTTTTGCCTGGGCCTTTTTATATTCCTTCAATTTACTTGCAAGGTCCGGATCTTCCAGTGCCAGGATCTGAAGTGCCAACAAGGCGGCATTTTTTGCCCCGGCTTCTCCTATTGCCATGGTTGCAACAGGGACACCAGGGGGCATCTGGGCAGTGGAAAGTAAGGCATCAAGTCCATTCAAAGCCGAACTATCCACCGGCACTCCTATTACAGGGAGAATCGTATTTGCTGACAGGCTACCGGCTAGGTGTGCGGCCATTCCGGCGCCGGCAATCAAGACCTTTATTCCTCTGGTTTCCGCCTCCCCGGCATATGATGCAGTAAGTTCCGGGGAGCGATGGGCTGAAGCAACCCTCAACTCACATGCGACATCAAACTCATTCAGAATATCCCGGGCCGCTTCCATAACCCCCTTGTCACTGAGGCTTCCCATGACAATGCCTACCTTGGCAGAGCTGCCGGGATGCGGGGAAACCGGCATCCCGGTCGCACCGGACGTGTATCTGAGGGCCTTTTGACCAATATCTCTTCTATAGTGCATCCCTTCCCATGAAATTTTTCCGACTGCTTCATATGCAAGGTCTATTGCCTCTGCAACGGTATCGCCAAGCGCCGTAACCCCAAGAACTCTTCCGCCGGCTGTGATGAATCGGTCTCCATCCCTGGCGGTCCCTGCGTGAAAAACCATTACATCTTGCATCTCAGCCACTTTTTCCAGGCCGTGAATGACCTTGCCTGTCTCATAACTTCCAGGATAGCCTCCGGAGGCCAGGACAACGCAGACAGCAGCCCTTGGATCCCACTCAAGTTTGACTTCATTCAGCCTGCCTTCAAGTGCCGCCTCAAATATCTCTACCAGGTCAGTACGGAGACGTATCAGGATCGGCTGGGCCTCAGGATCACCGAACCGGCAGTTAAATTCCAAGACATCAAAAATACCGTCTTTAATTATAAGGCCGCCATAAAGCACTCCCTGATAGGGCCTTTTTGCCCTTGCCATGGCTTCCACAGTGGGCATCATAACCGTGTCCATGATATCGTTAAACAGAATGCTGTTTACCACCGGGGCAGGGGAGTAAGCACCCATACCACCGGTATTAGGCCCCTGGTCATTATCAAATACGGGCTTATGGTCCTGGGAACTAGCAAGAGGAAGGACTGTTGTTCCGTCGGTTATAGCCATGAAGGAGGCTTCTTCCCCGGTGAGAAATTCCTCTACTATCAAACGATTGCCCGCTTTACCAAAGGCCTTTTTACAAAGAATGAGATCTATTGCCTCCTCCGCCTCAGCAAGGGAATGGGCGAGCAATACCCCCTTGCCGGCTGCCAGCCCGTCTGCCTTTATTGCAATGGGCACTCCAACTACGTTTCTGATATAATCAAAGGCGGCTTCCGGCTCGGTAAAGACCTTGTAGGTCCCTGTTGGTATGCCTGCCTCCGTGAGTAAGTCTTTTGAAAATACCTTACTTGCCTCGATCTCAGCAGCCGCTTTAGTGGGTCCGAATACTGCAAGTCCCTGTTCGTTAAATCCGTCTACCAGACCTTCAGCCAGAGGGGCTTCCGGGCCTACCAGCGTTATATCAACCCCCTCTCTTTGGACAAATGATATAAGACCGTCAATGTCAGAGATCTTTAAAGGTACACAGACGGCATGTTGACTGATGCCGGCATTTCCGGGCGCACAGAACACTCTGGAAATTCCGGGACTGGACGCCAGCTTCCAGCAAAGAACGTGTTCGCGTCCTCCGGAACCTACGACCAAGATTTTTTTCTTATCCATAATTTCCTTCCCACCATGTTTATTTTCAGAACAAGGCAAGCCCAACCTACCATCTGGAGTGAAGGTGTCAACGCTTGTTCTGTGATTCTAAAATGCTTGAGTAAGCATCGGGTCATTATGCATAAGTGCTAAATTATTTTTGCACCGGATGGATTGATAAACATCGAACATCGAATGTTTGGCATCCTTCATTCATCAGTTTATACTTTTTCGAAGAAGCGTGTATTGTCGAATGGCACCACATCTGCTTTGTTGTAAGGCACTTGAAGTACAAGGAGTACGACGGTAAAATGATATATTGCTGACATGAAAGGAAAAAGGGAAATGTACGCAGAATTGAAGAAAGCGCTGAATGATATAGCTGCAGAAAATGGTCTCATGGAAAGTGAAATAAATATCACGGCTAAAATCCTGACACCTGAAGAAGCCATAGGCAATACGGAAAGGAAGGATTTCCCTCTACTTCAAGGCAAGGAGTCTTTAATCCAGGCGGATTTCAAAAAAGCCCTGGGACAGGCATTTACTGACGTTCCGAGGACTTTCAGGGGCAAACTCAAGGAAATACTCAAATTAAGATTAACGGATAACGGCGAAAGAGCACTCTTCGTCGCTACGCTGAATGCATTGATGCGATATGTAGGTATAGTTAACGGCACTATTCACTGCAAGAACAAAGAGCCTGAGTTATGCGCCGAGGAAATGGTCAGAGCAATCATAGATAAATACAGCTCTGATGTCAGGATCGGAATTGTCGGCTTCCAGCCCGCAATAATAGATAATTTCTCCAGCAGGTTATCTGCGGAAAATCTGAAAGTAACAGACCTTGATAGAGATAATATTAATAGAATAAAATATGGGGTGTTTATCCGGGATGGCAGAGAACTGACAGAAGAACTCTTTAAGACCTGCGACGTCATCCTGGCGACAGGCTCAACAATAGTAAATGATTCCCTGTCTCAGTTGATTTCTCTTTCAGAGAAATATCAAAAGCCACTTTATCTCTATGGTACAACAATCGCCGGAGCCGGCATGGTTTTGAAATTGAAAAGACTATGCTTTCAATCTTCTTAAGCCAATAAGCTCATCAGCTCAATTAACAGCTCGCCCGAAGGGCGTTTATATTTCCAATACCTTTTTAATAGCACCTACAATTTCGTCGGTAGTTGTCGGCTTAGCTATAAAGTTTCGCCCACCCCTTTTTTTCAACGTAAGATCTCCGACGTCTTCCTTGGTAACCATTGCCGTGAGAAATATAATCGGGATCTTGGCTGTCGCAGGATCTTCCAGTAGAATTTCAGCAACTTCATCACCTGATATTTCAGGCATAAGTATATCCAGCAAAATTAGATCGGGTTTTTCTTTTTGAGCCAATTTAATACCTTTATGTCCACTGTTACTTGTTATTACATCAAACTCTCCGGTATTCTCTAAATTGGCTTTCAAAAAGAAACATAAATCCTTTTCATCATCGATTAATAGTATCCTTTTCTTTTCAGCCATATCGTTCCCCTTTGACCTAATTGTTTCCTAATTGCAGATTAATAATAAACTTTGTGCCTTTATTTATCTCGCTCTCTACTTCAATAGATCCCTTATGCCTATCTATAATTAAATGTGCCAGACTGAGACCAAGACCCGTTCCTTTTTTTGCTTCCTTTGTAGTAAAAAAAGGTTCAAATATTTTTGGCAACAAATCTTCAGGAATGCCCTCGCCGGTATCCTCAATTTCAATTACAGCAATCTTATCACCTATCTTAAAATAATCATCCCCTCTTTTACCTACTCTATTGCCTAGCTTCGATGCTGACCTATGAAAGACATTTATCTTAATCTCACCTTCCTCTTGCATTGCATCGACTGCATTGTCTAAAAGATTAATAATTATTTGCTGAAACATGTTCTTATCAGCTTTAGATTTTACTGGTTCTTTTGGATAATTCCTGCAAATTTTTATATTTTTCAAATTCTTACTATATTCAACCAAGCTTATTGTGTTATCTAATAATTCACAAATATCTACAGATTCAAATTTAAGTTCGGTTTTTCTTGAAAATTGTAGAATATCAACAATAATTTTGTTTGCCCTAGCTACGGCCTGTTTTATAATTTTAATAGATCCTGCGCATTGTTCATCTTTCTCTGACAAAGTATTATCAAGATACTCTACACCCATCAAAATAATACCCAGTGGATTTCTAATTTGATGAGCAACTCCAGATGTTAAACGCCCTATAGCCGCCATTTTTTCATTTTGTATTAACTGATCTTGGGTTTCCTTAAGTTCATTATACGCCTTTTTTAAATCCTCTTCTGCTTTCTTACGCTCAGTAATATTTTTTGATATTACTGAAACAGCTATTACATTCTTAGTATCAGGTTCTTTAATTGGGGCAAGGATTTTTATAAGCCATTTATCATATTTTTTGCTGTAAGATTCGTAGCCTGTGGTTGTACCAGTTTTAAAAACTCTATTTACATTCCTGGCAAATGTTTTCGTTTCTTCTGTCGTATGAAATGAGTCAAATGTCTTACCCAAAATGTGGTTCTTTAATAGGCCGAATTGAGACAACAACATATTGTTTACAAAAAGATACTTACACTCTTTATCTACTACGTAGATTAAATCACTTGTAGATTCCACGAGAGAACGATATTTTTCCTCGGATTTTCGCATTTTCATTTCTTCTTTGGCTTTTCCCTCGCTGATAAGTGCGATAATATAAGCTAATAATATAAAAATACTCACCCTCTCAATGGTTCCTACTATAAGAGTTCCAAGAGCAGAATATGTTAAATATATATGAAAACAACCTAATAAAACTGCCAGCGGGATGACTTTTTTTCTATACCATATAGCTGTCAGTATAATTGGGATATAGAATATGTTGGTATATAGAATATGTAAACTGAAATAATTTAGGAGGGTATTAAACTCTTGAGCTGAGAAAACATCGGTATAATCAATTTTTGCTTTCGTAACAAAATTAAAGTAATAATCTCCTACAATACATAAAAATATTGAAAAAAGCAATATAATACTCCGAATTCTTCTGGATTTTGCAAATCCTTCCATCTTAAATATTTTTGGGAAACAAAGTCTCTGCTGAGCACTTAAATTCATTATATTGGAGTCCTTTTTGTGGAGTTGTTTATTCCTAAATTGAGCGTTTCTCTCTCCATTCCTCGACATTCAACCGAAGAACCTCTTTCTCTTATCGAAAATTTTTATGGAATAGTTAAGAAACAGTGACAAATTATTTAAAGAAGGAGAATGTCTATCCAGTCTTCATTGCCTAAAAATAGCTGTAAAAACAGATAATAAAAATCTCATAGAATTCGATCGGGGGCAAAGAGCGAGAGGGAGCATTCACACGTTGG
>JAYEFH010000022.1:0-5699 GCA_034658555.1 Thermodesulfobacteriota bacterium
AGATTTTCCCGCTTTCCATCATCATCTGCGCCAGGCCCGCGGCATCACCCTGCTCGAGGATTTTCCTGAGCGAATCAGTACCAAGCTGGGAAGGATCCCGGGTGAGCATTATATGGACGAGTTCTTCGAGCTGAATCTCTCCTGTCCAACGAAACTGATCATCCAGTATAACCGTGGGCACCGACCGGACGTGATCATTTTCGGCCCTTTCAGAGAACAGGATCCCATCGATAATGGTGATATGAATCAGACTTTCCGAAGCAGCAAGAGACAGTAGAAGGGTCACCACCTGGGGACAAAATAGGCATTGGGGAGCAATATAGACCTTCAGTATCGCAGGGACCCTGAGCTGATTAAGGGCGTACCGAACCGGTGAAGGCAGTTTTCCTGCAGGCGTGTCCCGGCAGCCCAGTACATCCAGAAACGGGACCAGCTCTCTTCCCATAGGCACGGCCTGATAGCTTATATTCTCCCCGATGTTGATTTTCGGTGCCTGTTTGCCGTCATTCTCCTCTCTTTCTATCCGGACGCCTGGAGCCAAACGGCTAAAATCCTCGCAAAATTTCTGAATTTGCCTGCTGCGATCGTCTTCTGCCCGTATAAGACCGATCCGGATTTCTCCATCGATCTTCCGGTACCACTCTGTTATGATCGCTTGGTCCTCTGGAGTCACAGTAGTTACTTTCTATATAGAATTATTATGCCAATCGTCTGGGATTCAGAAAAAGCTTTATATAACCATCCGGTCGGACTTCAGCCAGAAGCTTTTTAGCCCGTCTGGATATCTCCAGCATATGCTTTGCCCCTTCAGAATGTCCATCCCAAAAATTTATTACAAAATCTGCTGACCTGAGCAGTACATCATTTCTCATCATAGTAGCCTTTAGCCCATGCTTCTCCCACTCTGAAGGAATAATCTTCCATTCAAGTCCTGCTTCGCCGGCATAGCGCTCGCCCAGACGATCAGCACCGGGGGCATTTCCTGAAAGTACAACGTCTCCGTCAATCAGCAAATACTTCAGTACACTTTGAATCAATTCGTATGATTCTATACTACGAGAACCTCCTACAGCCACTCTTGCCATACAAGAACCCCTTTTCATAAATAGAGCCATTAGCTATTAGATAAAAACTTTGTATAAAACCATCATTCATTTTCTTCAGTGGAATTTTCTCTGACAATATCCTTTACATTCTCAAGAATGTAGAGCACGTCATGAACGGTGACTTTGGAGTGTT
This sequence comes from Thermodesulfobacteriota bacterium, assembly GCA_034658555.1. GTDB lineage: Bacteria > Desulfobacterota > Dissulfuribacteria > Dissulfuribacterales > UBA3076 > UBA3076. The sequence goes on from JAYEFH010000022.1 coordinate 1,240, forward strand.
CCTCACAAAAATCGTCAATTGCAACAAGAATACATTCAGTCAATTCGTCAAACTGATCGACGGAAAGGTTGGTGGCAGGCTCCGAAGCCAGGAGGGAATCCAGGTCGATGCCATAATACCCTGACAACTCTTCCTTTATCTTTGCGAGCCTGTAGGCATGCCCTCGACCAGAACGTTTTTTATCCCGTATGCTTACAATTTTGCCCATTAAAATCCTCCGCATGAAATACTTTCTGTAACCGTTCGCAGGATTACAACGCCCCTTTTACCGCACCCGCCGAACTGTAAGCGTTTACAGTGTGCTGCATATGCGAGGCGTACAGATACGCAGACGTACTCCCTGTACTTCAAGTGCCCGACAAGAAAGCAGATGCGGTGCTCTGTGAACGCTTATGAATATTCTAGCTCAACCTATTGACCAGTGGCAAGTGTTTTAAAACAAATTGGCATCCTTTATTCTGTAGTTTATACTTTCTCAACATAGACGGATGCCAGCTATTAGCTGTTAGCTATTAGCTATTAGCTAAAAATATTGTATAAAAACGGATTGTTAAGCTAAAACCTAACGGCTAATTGCTAATTGCACAAGTCATATGTTTGAGGTATATTATCTCTAAAAGTGTAAACTATTTTTGGCTTGCTATGAAGGATGCCCAAAAACCCATCACGAAAACACGAAAGGACGAAAACACGAAACAAGGCATGAAAAACAAATTACTTGGGAGTGGTTGCCTGAGCTGGGACACATACAGTCATCACATACCATTAAACTATCCCAGTTACTGACATTCTTTTCGTGTTTTCAATCTTTCGTGTTTTCGTGATTGATTTTGAGTAGTTTCTTAAGCGCACACAGGTCAAATATTTTCAGGAATAACAGCTAGTGCCGCCTCAATATGGTCACAGAATATGTCACTGATGCCGGGATATAATCCAAGCCCTTCTCCTTCAATTGACACAGTGATCCCTTGGTTCTGGAAGACCGACTTCCATGAATGTTCGTTTTCGCCGATCATATCCTCTTTAAAATGTACACCTGCAACCAGCATAAACGGCACCAGGCATACTTTTTTGAATCCGGCCTGCCTGACCTGGGCTACAATTGCATCCTGTTCAGGGTATTCTTCAACCACTCCCACATAAATCCGCCGGCCGATTTCCTCGCGCAGCATATGGTGCAAAGCAAGATAGCTTGACCAGATTGGATGATCCGTGCCGTGTCCAACCAGCACTATTGCCTCGCCGAGGTGAGCAGCAACCACGGGCCGCAATTCATTGATAATGGCCAGATAATCTTCAGGAGAACTGAGCAGGGGAAGACCGATGGATGTCCGAATCAATGCCTGATCAGCCTCGTCAAGCAGCCGGTAGAACTCATGTCCGGCCAGAAAATGAATTGACTGTACAACAGCCCATTCATGTCCTTTTTCATGCAGCTCTTGCAACACCTCATGAGGATGCTTCAGATCAATATTTTTTCTTTTTTTAATCCAGTCCTTTACCATGCGGGATGAATAGGACCAGGCAATTTCATGGCCGGAAAAACGCTCCCGGACCCTTTTATCGATATATTCGTAGGTTGCCAGCGCTCTGGTGGTTGTGCCAAAGGCAGCCATGACTATGGGTATTTTCATATCAATCCTTTTCTAGATGTCAAAAAATGGGAATTCCTATACTATCGAGTTATTTATTGTACATTCCTTAGATAATAGTATAAGCTAAATTTTGTAAATGGGTAAGGAGCAGGCCTGAACCGTTAATTCGTGAGTTCTGATGGAAAAGGCTTGAGAATAGAACAATTTGGGGATATTAATACTTGATAGCTCAACGAAAGGAAGGTAACCCTGAACGGTGAACTCTGAATCTTCAAACACAGAAAAGGCGTTTTCAGAACTCAGGTCGATTGTGGCTCGCCTCAGGGCGCCTGATGGATGTCCGTGGGACAGAGAACAGATCCCTTCTTCTGTGAAAAAATATATCCTGGAGGAGGCCTATGAGCTGTCAGAAGCTATTGACGGGAAAGACCCGAATCCCGTAGCAGAGGAATTGGGCGACCTCTTTTTCATGATGCTTCTGCTCGCGAACATGTACGAAGAGGATGATATGTCTTTTCTTGATCAGGCATTTGCGAGCATAGGCCAAAAGATGATCAGACGCCATCCCCACATATTCGGGGATGTGAAGGTCAGCAGCATAAAAGAAGTTGCAGCCAACTGGCGGGCAATAAAGGCCGGAGAGGCCGAGGAAAAGGGAGAAAAATACAGTGTCCTGGGACACCTGCCCAAATCATTGCCCGCGCTTCAAAGGGCCTTTCGGGTCGGAGAAAGGGCTTCCAGGGTAGGCTTTGACTGGATCAAGGCAGAGGATGTCTGGGCAAAAATAGCAGAAGAAAAACAGGAACTCAGAGAGGCCATTAAGACCAAATCCAAAGAAAATATTGAGCATAAAATAGGATATCTCCTGTTCACTGTGGTCAACATGGCCCGGCTGCTGAAAATCAACCCGGAAGATGCACTTCAAAAAACCAATAACAGGCTTGTAACACGTTTTCATATCATGGAGGACATTATCAGATCACGGGGAAAAGAACTCGCCAAGTGTTCTATTGAAGAAATGGATAGGGCCTGGTCCGAGGCAAAAAAACTGTAAGCGTTTACAGTTCGGTGGGTTGCGGTAAAACGGGCGTTGTAATCCTGTTGTGAACGGTTACAAAATATTTTAATGTTTTAGGCCTTTTAACACATTCAGGATACGTCCAGCCATGGGGGCTATTGAAGGAAGGGCATTAAGCGGACTTTTAACCCTGGGCAAGACGCCAAAGACCTCTACCTGTCCCATCTCAGCAATTGTTCTCTGGTTATCTCTCACAATGGAAGAATCTTCGTCTCCCTGGCTGTTAAGCAATACGCCGACACATTGAATATTCCGATTTCGCAGGGCTTCTAATGTCAGGAGTGTATGATTTAAAGTGCCAAGGCCGCTTCGCGCCACTATAAGAACCGGCAGTTTCAAGTCTGCCACCAGATCCGCCAGAAATAAATACCTGCTTAAGGGCACAAGGACCCCGCCGACTCCTTCCACAATAAGGATTTCGCACGATGATTCCAGGCGAAAAAGGGTATCTTGGATGACTTTGGTCTTAATAGTCACGCCTGCCTGTTCTGCTGCAAGGTGCGGAGAAGCAGGAAGCGGCAGACAATACGGGGCCGTATCAGGACCGAAACCAGTCGTATCTTGTAATCTCACATGGATGGTTTCATCTGACTTGTTGCCAAGCAGATCATAGATAAAGACACAGTCTTCAGAGAAATTGCTGTTACCGGTGCTGACCCATTTTTGCACCCGGGTATCTATCCCCTGATCAACAAGGGCCTTTGCCAAAAGGGCAGTGACAAAGGTCTTACCCACGCCTGTATCTGTGCCGGTTACAAATAGAATCATTGAAGATTTGGTGATTTGGTGATTTGGTGATTTGGTGATTGAGACCCCTCACAGATAAATACCTGATAGGTGGCCCTTATCGAACCAAAATGTTTTTTATAACTGCGCTCTATCTCCAACATGCCCGCGCGGGTACGCACAAAAGGTCCTGTTTCCATCCCTGGCGCCACACCTGTATTTTTCAGGCTCCTGAGGAGTGACAATAGATTCGGGTAGATACGGGAGAGACTGAGTTCTTTTACATTCCATTCATTAAATGCCCTTGAAAGGAAACCTTGCAATGTGGTCTCCTTTGGGAAAGAATTCACCGGAAGACAGATCCTGTTGTCAAAGACACCGAGCGTCTTGTTTAGCTCAAAGAGTGTATTTGGACCAAAGAGCGCAAGAAGGACAGAGCCGGAAGGAGAAAGAATGCGGCAGTATTGTTGTATTGTCTTTTCTAAATCCTCAAACCAGTGAAGGGCACCGCTTGCAGTAATAAGATCAAAAGGACCGGGAATAAAAGCAGGGAGGTGCTCACCGTCGGCCTTTTCAAGACGCACCCTGGAATACCGGGCAAGTTTTATCCCCGCCTCGGCAACCATGACCGGCGAGATGTCAACCGCCAGTATATGTGAGTTTACGAATTTCTGCGCCAGCATTAAAGTATAGGATCCTGTACCGCAGCCAACCTCAAGTATCTCATGATATTCTCTGTCTTTAAGCCGGGCCATAAGACAGGTAGCCGCTTCAGACTGGACATCTGCATAGGTATCATAGGTTGGAGCAGCCCTTGAGAAGGACTGGGTCAACCGCGCCTTAAGGCACACAGAACTTCCTTTCAAATTCAGATGATAAAAAGGGCAAGTGTCCTGTACCTGGAATTACATCAACGGCAACTCCCGGAGGGGGTTCAGGGACTTTATCCAGGGGTGCAATCATATCTCTTTCCCCATGAAAGATACGCAGTTGAGCGCCTGCGCATTCGAACAAATCCGCTGTTTTCCCTTTTAAATACATCAATCCCTTCCTGAGTTCAG
>JAYEFH010000023.1:0-5684 GCA_034658555.1 Thermodesulfobacteriota bacterium
GTTAGTACAGACTCGTTAATTCCACCAAAGCTCAAAGGGGAAAAACTTCCGCTGGCCAGATTCAGAAATTCCGCATTTTTTCAATAGTTTTATCCTAGTAATTATCAATTTTTTATCTTCAAACTTTGTTGGTTCCGGTTTATCCAGCTGGATATTTCATATAAGGAAATGGGCACCATATATGGTAGGCCATGTATAAAATAATCGCAATATATAGTGGCCTCAAGAGCAGATAATGGCTTATATGAAATATCCAGTTTATCCAGGTTAGGGGTTGACAAACGACCTATTATGTTGGCAGATATATATTATATGACGTTTTTTGTCACACACTGTTCTGTTGTACAACAAGAGGAAAAATTATTTATGAAAAATATCTCTTGTGCCGATTTTAATAAAGGACAAGGACAATTGGCTGCTAAAAATGGACAGGTAGAGTCACAACCGACGCTAAATGCAAAGGAGCACTGATTATGAATGATACGCCATTTATTCTCTGGTTCAACGAAATTGGGATCAAAGACGTACCTTTGGTAGGCGGGAAAAATGCGTCTCTCGGCGAGATGTATCAGCACCTCACTGAAAAGGGTGTGATGGTGCCGAACGGCTTTGCCATCACGGCTGAAGCATACAAACATCTCCTGAAAGAGGCTGGTATCGAGCAGACCATACGGGATGCTCTTGATGGATTGGATACCCACGATATTGCCGATCTTGGCAGAAGAGGGGAAAAGGTCAGGAACATAATTCTAAATGGCAAGTTTCCTGAAGACCTGGAGAAGGCTATCAAGGACTCATATTCCATGATGGAAAAGATTTACGGCAAAGATGTCGATATCGCAGTGAGGTCATCAGCCACTGCCGAGGACCTTCCTGACGCATCCTTTGCCGGGCAGCAGGACACCTATCTCAATATCAGGGGGCCGGAGCAACTCCTTGATGCCTGCCACCGCTGCTTTGCCAGCCTGTTTACCAACCGGGCCATTTCCTATCGCCAGGACAAAGGCTTTGGGCATTTCGATGTCTATCTCTCCATAGTAATCCAGAAAATGATTCGCAGTGACAGCTCCAGCGCCGGAGTCATATTTACCATAGACACTGAGAGCGGCTTTGAGGATGTGGTCTATATTACCGGTGCCTGGGGCCTGGGTGAAAACGTAGTCCAGGGCGCAGTAAACCCCGATGAGTTTTATGTGTTCAAGCCTACCATGAAAGAAGGTTATAGCCCGGTGGTGAGCAAAAGGCTCGGACTCAAACAGAAAAAGATGATCTATACCAGTGATCCCAAAGATCCGGTGAAAAACGTCACCACTTCAGACGAAGAGCGTCACCACTTTGTCCTCTCGGATGACGAACTGGTTACCTTGTCCAAATGGTCATGCATCATAGAAGATCACTACGGCAAGGCAATGGACATTGAATGGGCTAAGGACGGTGATGGAAAAAAGGTCGGCACAGGTGGGCTTTTTATTGTTCAGGCCAGACCAGAGACGGTCCATTCCCAGAAGGACAAAAACTTCATGGAGACCTATCGCCTTAAAGAGACCGGAGAAGTTCTGTCTACTGGAAAATCCGTTGGCGCCAAGATAAGCCAGGGCAAGGTCAATATTATCGAGGATTCCGGCAAGATTTTGGAATTCAAGGAAGGAGAGGTGCTGGTTACCGACATGACCGACCCGGACTGGGAGCCTATCATGAAAATCGCTTCCGCCATTGTCACGAACCGGGGCGGACGCACCTGCCATGCAGCCATAGTATCCAGGGAGCTGGGCATCACTTGCATTGTGGGCACTGAGAACGGTACTGAAAAGGTTTCTACAGGTCAGGAGGTCACTGTCTCCTGCGCAGAGGGAGAAGAAGGACAGATATACAAAGGACTCCTGGATTTTGAAGTCGAGCGCATTGATTTCAGTGAGGTGCCCAAGACCAGAACACATATCATGATGAATGTCGGCATCCCCGAACAGGCATTTACACAAGGGCAGATTCCTAATGAAGGAGTCGGACTCGCACGCCTTGAATTTATCATCAACTCCCACATAGGTATTCATCCACTTGCCCTGCTCAACTATGCGGAACTAAAGAAAAAGGCCGCGTCTGACCAAGAAATTGCAGAGGTGATAGAGGCTATTGACGCAAAGACCGTTGCCTATGAAGACAAGACCAGATTTTTTGTGGATACATTGGCCCAGGGTGTGGCTACAATCGGAGCAGGTTTTTATCCCAACGATGTCATTGTGCGTATGTCGGATTTTAAAAGCAACGAATACGCCAATTTGATCGGTGGACACCAGTATGAGCCTGTTGAAAGCAATCCGATGATCGGCTGGCGCGGCGCCTCCCGTTACTATTCAGAGTCTTTTGAGCCTGCCTTTGCCCTGGAGTGCGAGGCGCTCAAAAAAGTGCGCAACGACATGGGCCTTACAAACGTAAAGGTCATGATCCCATTCTGCCGTACTGTTGAAGAGGGCAAGCAGGTCATTGAAGTCATGAAAAAGCATGGCTTGGTTCAGGGTGAAAACGGCCTGGAGGTCTATGTCATGTGCGAGATCCCGAGCAATGTCATCCTTGCGGATCAGTTTGCCGAGGTCTTTGATGGCTTTTCCATAGGATCGAATGACCTGACGCAGCTCACCCTCGGGCTTGATCGCGATTCTGAACTCGTATCCCATATCTATGATGAGCGCAACGAGGCAGTAAAACGTCTGGTTAAACAGGTCATAGACACTGCGAAAAAGGCAAATTGCAAGATCGGCATATGCGGCCAGGCCCCAAGTGACTTCCCTGATTTTGCCGCCTTTTTGGTTGAATGTGGTATAGATTCAATGAGTCTCACACCTGACACCGCAGTCAAAACCAGACTGATAGTGGCCGACAAGGAAAAGGAACTCGGAATCAAATAAGAAACTATTCAAAATCAATCACGAAAACACGAAGGTACGAAAACACGAAATAAGACATAGAAATCAAGTTGCTGATAGTCTTTTCGTGTTTTCGGTATTTCGTGCTTTCGTGATAATCCTTTTTCAAAGATCCCCTCATCGTCAATGATTTGTTTCTGAAGAAATCTGAATGGATCGAAGTGCTTGGAGTGCCCGGCAATTTATTGCCGGGATAAATTGATCATAAATTTAGATTGTTGATCTTGTATTTTGGCAGTGAAATTTGAAACTTGAAATTGGGAAAAACACAAGAATGTAGATGAGTTACCTAATTCAAATTTTTAGTTTCAACATCGGCATTCAATTCAATTCGATAATACACGCTTTTTTGAAAAAGTGTAAACTGGTGAATGAAGGATGTAAAAATAGGGACTCAGATTTTAGTCTAAGTCCCTGTTTTTATTCATGGCGTCCCCGACCGGATTTGAACCGGTGCTGCCGGCGTGAAAGGCCGGTGTCCTTGACCTGGCTAGACGACGGGGACTCTGGTAGGCCGTGCTGGATTCGAACCAGCGACTCTCTGCTTAAAAGGCAGATACTCTGCCAACTGAGTTAACGGCCCTTTTAAAAAACTGACCAATCAAATCAGACGAGAGATATCGATATCATGCGTATTATGCGTTGTCAAGAAAACATAAATTAATAAATAAACTCTCCTTCACTTGACGCCCTTTGTCAAGGGGACTAAAAATGCCGATTATGACTGAAAAAATCACTTATGCGCCACCCCCACTGATTATAGGCGATGTGACCGTACCTGTTCCCATCATTCAGGGAGGTATGGGTGTTGGTGTGTCTATGGCGGGGCTGTCCTCTGCTGTAGCCAGGGCCGGAGGTATAGGCATTATAGCATCGGTCCTTGTTGGTATGAACGAAACGGATTTTTACAAAGACCCTCAAGGTGCTACTTATCGAGCCCTGGAAAAACAAATCCGCTTAGCCAAGAAAGCGGCTCCCAATGGCATAATCGGTGTCAACATCATGGTTGCCCTTAGTGACTATGGGGAGACTGTCAGCATTGCGGCCAAGGCAGGGGCGGACCTCATCATCAGCGGAGCAGGGCTTCCCCTCAGGCTCCCGGGGTTTTTACCTGAAGGCTGTAATACAAAGCTTGTCCCAATTGTTTCTTCAGGGCGGGCAGCCGCGATTATCTGCCGCAGATGGGGTTTGCATTTTTCCCGTCTCCCTGATGCCATTGTTGTTGAAGGCCCCAAGGCAGGAGGACACCTCGGATTTAGAGCAAAAGATATCGATTCCCCTGAAAACTATATTGAAAACCTCACATCCCAAGTCATTAAGGCGGTAAAACCCTTTGAACAGAAGGAAGGGCGGGCTATACCCGTAATTGCAGCCGGCGGAATATATACAGGCGAAGACATCTACAAATTTATCCGGATGGGGGCCGCCGGTGTACAGATGGGAACGCGTTTTGTCGCCACCCATGAATGTGATGCCTCTGATAAGTTTAAGCAGGCCTATATCAACGCAAAAGAGGAAGATATCACCATAATCAACAGCCCTGTGGGCATGCCGGGAAGGGCCCTTAGGGGTAAATTTATTGAGAAGGCCAAGGCAGGAGAAAAAATACCTCATCGATGCGTATGCAAATGTATCAAAACCTGTAATTACCCGGACACCCCCTATTGCATTGGTATGGCCCTTATAAACGCCCAGAGAGGAAATATTAAATCGGGCTTTGTGTTTTGCGGCTCAAATGTGTGGCGGGTAAACAAGATAGTCTCGGTCCGGGAACTCATAGATGAGCTGGTGCAGGGCTACACAGAGACAGCCACGAAGGCCGCCGAGCCTATATTATATCCATCCATCCATAAGCATCCTCTCTCTCCCCATACTGCAAATTCATGATCTCATCAAAAAATTTCTGGGCCAGATTTCCGGTCTTGCCCCCGTTAATGGAGTAGTTTTCACCTTTATAATATAGGGCCCCTACAGGCGAAATGACTGCGGCTGTGCCGGTCCCAAAGCATTCCTTCAGGGCCTTGTTCTTTACCTTCTCAAGTACCTCATTAATCGTAATCGGCCGCTCTTCAACTCTGAGTCCCCAGCCCCGGGCAAGGCGCAATACTGAATCCCTGGTAATACCGGGTAATATGCTCCCGCTCAGCTCAGGTGTGACCAAAGCGTCTTCCAGAAGAAAGAATATGTTCATCGTCCCGACTTCTTCTATATAACGTCGTTCTGCCGCATCAAGCCACAATACCTGGGTAAAACCAAGTTCTTTCGCCTTCTCAGAGGCCATGAGGCTTGCAGCATAGTTTCCGGCAGTCTTGGCCTCTCCCACTCCCCCTGAGACCGCCCTTACGTACTTATCTGTCACAAAGATCTTTACAGGACTGAAACCCTCGGCATAATAAGCCCCCACCGGGCTCAATATTACTGATAGTAAATATTCCTTGGCAGGACGCACCCCCAAAAAGGCATCAGTAGCAATCATGAACGGCCGCACATAAAGAGATGTACCCTTGGCCTCGGGCACCCAGCGTTTCTCTATCTGAATAAGGGTCTTGATGGCTTGAAGGAGTTCATCCTTATCCACTTGAGGCATACACATACGCCAGGCTGAATGATTCAGCCGGGCCATATTTTTCCCTGCCCTGAATAGCCTGATTTTGTCATCCTTTCCACCGTAGGCCTTGAGTCCTTCAAATATGGCCTGACCATAATGCAGACACGCTGAGGCCGGATCAAGAGAAAAGTTACCATAAGGTACTATCCTGGCGT
>JAYEFH010000024.1:0-5623 GCA_034658555.1 Thermodesulfobacteriota bacterium
CTCGCCGCAAACCAGCCAGCGGTCGGTGTTATTAGAGCTGTGATGTATATAATTATTGTCTTTATCATAGTAATCATGTTCATAGTCGGCATGTCGGTAGCCTCCGCCAATGGCTACGAGCCCGCCCTTTCCCAGGATTTCATTGGAGTATTGGACCCGGCCGAGTAGCCATGGCATACGGTCTTCGTTCTCAGTATCCGTACGCCTGTGCTTCATCACTGACGCCAATATCTGGAAATCTCCAAGCTCTTGCCGCACTGTAATCTGGGGGACACGCCACCACAGGTTACCTGCCGCGGTCATGATGCCGAAGTCAATGGTCGATGGATTGAGCTGTGAGACCGGGATCCAGTCCTGGCCGACGACCATGCTTGTTTGGGTCTTTTTGTAGCCGATATCAATATAGCCATGGCGCATGCGAGGAATCAGGTTGTCGCCGCTGTTGTCACCATAGAAGTCCATCTCTACGCGGCCCAGGGCTGACCAGTCACCCCACTTATGACTGGCAGTAAAACCAATCCTGGTGTCGCGGGGATTGAAGTCGGTAGAGTCGTTTTTGTAATGACTCTCCGCGGCGACTGCACCTACGAAGTCATTGTATTTTTTGAATTCGGCCGTATCGTAATTAAAGTCGACCTTGACCTTTCCATAGAGTTGCATGTTGTACTTGGACCAGACGTTGTCCATATCCTTCAGATTCCTCAGAGCCGTTACCTCCTCGGCTGTCAGAGCTGCGACCTGGGGGGTCGGCGGAGCCGTTTCAAGCTGATTGATACGATTCTGGAGAGCCTGCATATTTTCTTGCATCTGCATCATCTGGTCCTGCATGGTCTTCATTTGCAGCTTCAGATCTTCTGCAGACTCTCCATAAGCGAATGAGCTCAATGCTCCAAAACTAATGAGCGTTAATAAGCTCAAAACAAATATTGCTGCTCGGTAAGGGGCAAAAAATCGCTTCATTTAACAAATCCTCCTATCCCTTGTTATTATTTAAAAGGAATTTATTTCTGTTAATATCCATGGATCCAGGTAAAGACATCTATATCATAGGGGCACCCCACCTCCTTTTCAGATCACTTCGAGAAGTTAACTTTTTGGCTCTAAGGAACTGAAGATAAATAAGTTGAACAAAAAATAATAGGATTTTTTGTATACTCTTTAAATTTTATGGTAAATCGCAATTTTCAAATGTTTTGAAAATCACATTTGTATTAAAGTTAGATAGTTATATATCTGACAGTTTGTATTTCTCAAAATTTATCCTCAAATTTAGATAAAATAATACTATTCAATCGAAAAAACTGAAGGCCTTTTTTGGCATCCTTCATTTTGTAGCCATCGTAGCCATTGTAGGTTGGGCAAAGCGTAGCGTGCCCAACAAATCGGCTAACGGCGAGTAGCTGATCGCACAAGTCATATTGCGCTATATTATCCTTAGAAGGGTAAACTACTTTTGACTTATCGTGAAGGATGCCCAATATTAAATTTGTTATCGTCTAAAAACTTCAATGACTTTAATACATTTTTCGCATTTTATAAAAATCTGGTTGATATTATTAGCAATATTTTACATTTTGTAGTTTACACTTTTTCAACACAGACGGATGCCGGTCATTGGTTATTAGTCATTAGCTGCTATATATCGGGTAAAAACGAGGAAGGCACGGTTTTATACAATGGAAAAGCCAGGAGCATTTGGTCTCTCCAGCCCGAGTTTGTCAACACATTCATCTATAGGGAGCGGGTATTCGCCATTAAAACATGCAAGGCAAAAACGCCGAGAGTCTCCACCAGCGGCCTTCAGCATTGATTTAATGTCCAGGTAGTGAAGTCCGTCCAGATCGAGGAATTCTCGGATTTCCTCCACGGATTGCCTGGCAGCTATCAGCTCGCTCGTAGTAGGAAAATCAATGCCGTAGTAACAGGGGAAACGTGTGGGTGGGCAACTAACGAGCAGGATTATCTCCTTGGCTCCGGCCTCCCTTATTGCGTTAATCCTAGTCCTGGTGGTGGTACCCCTTATGACCGAATCCTCAATTATTACCACCTTTTTGCCCTTTATGGCCTCTTTTGCAGGATTAAGTTTGACTCTTACCCCAAAATCCCTCATGGACTGGCTGGGCTGAATAAATGTACGTCCGACATAGTGATTTCTTATTACAGCAAGCTCAAGAGGCAAATTAGTGGCCTGGGCATAACCCACTGCGGCATAATTCCCGGAATCCGGAAAGGGCATCACCAGGTCCGCATCTACCGTGGTCTCATTGTTGAGAGCGGCCCCAAGTGTCTTTCTGAACGTATAGACGTTCTGCCCAAAGATATTACTGTCAGGACGGGCAAAGTAGATAAATTCAAAGATGCAGTTTGCGCTTTTTCCTGCCTCAACTCCCTGGAATGATCTAAGCCCGTTGCCGTCTATTATTACTACTTCACCCGGCGCCACATCCCGGAGGTATTCGGCCTGAATGAGATCCAGCGCACAGGTCTCAGAAGCCAGAACGTAAGCGTTATTCAGTTTGCCGATACACAAGGGACGAAAACCAAGGGGATCTCTGAAGCCGATTAATTTTTTCTCAGTAGCCATTACAACTGAGTAGGCCCCCTTGATGAGTCTCATGGTGGTTGCTATGGCCTCATCCAGCCATCGATCCCCGGCCTTTGCCAAAAGGTGAACGATTATCTCGCTGTCCATGGTAGTCTGGAAGATAGAACCATGTCTTTCAAGCTCTTTCCGGATATAACGGGCATTTACAAGGTTTCCGTTGTGGGCTACGGCGAGGGTGCGTCCGGCATGGTATACACAGAAGGGCTGGGCATTTTGCAAAACTGAAGACCCTGTGGTGGAATAGCGCACATGTCCTATGGCTATATGCCCCTTAAGGTCCTTTAGCCTGGCCTCGTTGAATACCTCACTTACAAGGCCCATGGATTTATGTTTCCGCACTACCTTGCCGTCGGAGCTGAATATGCCGGCGCTTTCCTGCCCCCTGTGTTGCAGGGCATAAAGGCCGAAATAAGTGAGCTTGGCTGCTTCTGGATGCCCGAATACACCGAATACTCCGCATTCTTCACGCGGTGATCCTGATGGCAGAATTATCATAATGGTAACCGTTCACGCTTCCTTTTCTAATTTAATAGTATAGAAATTTCCATTTTTTGACAGGATCAACAGGATTGTCAGGATAAAAAATATTAAGAAATCCTGTAGATCCTGTCAGAGAAGTCCGCCCGAAGGACGCTAAGTTCATAGTATCAGAGATTACTATAAATCAGATCCAGTGTTAAATTTTTCTGTAATAACAAACGGTTAAACTTCTCAAGATTGATTGTGCATATTTCAATATCCATCTTCAATAAAATCAAGAACTTAACGTTCTTAAATGCACAATCTATTTTGAGAAATAGGGTAATTCCCGATGATCTCTGAGTATAGGATTCCCCTTTTTTCATACAGGATGAAGATGCTGGTTACTGGTTAGTGCCTGAATGGAAACTCCAAATTTTATTTTTTCAATTTAGGTCATGGACATTTAATATATTAATGTTAGGCATCCTTCGCGACAAGTCAAAAGTAGTTTACATTTTGTTGATTTTGTATTTTGGCTGTGAAATTTGAAATTGGGAAAAATACAAGGATGTAGATGCGTTACCAAATTTCAAATTTCAAATTTCCAGTTTAGACATCGACATCGGCATTCAATTCGATTCGATAATACACACTTTTTTGAAAAAGTGTAAACTGATGAATGAAGGATGCCCTTTAAACTTTAGTTCACTTTAGGCACTTTTCCGGTTTATCCGGCAAGGAATTGGAAACATGCGGCGGTCATCAAGAGACATAGCAAATACACCTATCCGGGGAGACCGCTGGGTCATCTTTAGCTGGGCCATGTATGACTGGGCTAATTCCGCCTATGCCACCACCGTGGCCGTAGCAATTCTGCCCATTTACTTCGCAGGCGTGGTAGTTCCTCCTGATGGACTGGAAATTGGAGGCAGTCTTTATGCCGCTGAGACCTTGTGGGGATTCATGGTTTCAGCAGCAGCATTCCTCGTTTTTATTGCAGCCCCGATACTTGGTGCCATTGCAGACTTCTGTTGCGCAAAAAAACGCTTTTTATTCTCCTTCTGTTATTTGGGCGTAGTGAGTGCGGCTTTTCTCTCCTTTAGTAAAGCCGGGGACGTATGGTTGACCATGATCCTGTTTGTCATCTCCCAGATCGGATTTGTCGGAGCCAATGTTTTCTATGATGCCTTCCTTCCCCAGATCGCACCGGAGGGGGAGACGGACCGGATCTCCAGCAAGGGTTTTGCATACGGATATGTGGGGGGTGGACTCCAGTTTGCCCTAGCCCTGGGGCTCCTGGCAGGGCATGAAAAGATCGGTCTTTCCGAGGCCGAGGCTGCCCGCCTGGGGATGCTGATTGCTGCACTGTGGTGGGGCGGCTTTGCACTGGTGACTGTCTCATTGCTCCGGGAACCGTGCAGGATGCAGGCCCTGCATGAGGGCTTCCGGTGTCTCCCATTGGGTCAGGGTTACATCTTCCTGGGTGTTTCAAGGGTCTGGAAAACAATTTGCAAGTTGCGCAAGCTCCGTCACCTCGTGCTGTTTCTCGCGGCTTTTCTTGTCTACAACGAGGGGATACAGACTGTCATCCAGATGGCTACCATATACGGAAAACAGGAGCTTCATCTAACCACCACGACACTTATGATGACACTTCTGCTCGTGCAGGCCATAGCCTTTCTTGGGGCACTTCTTTTAGCATGGATTTCAGAGCGAATTGGAGCTAAACGGGCTGTGATTGTTACTCTGATAGGATGGAGCGGTGTGGTGATCTATGCCTATTTCATTCATTCAGCAACAGAGTATTTCGTCATGGGCGGGATTGTCGGCCTTGTGCTCGGCGGATCACAGGCCATCAGCCGTTCCTTTTACGCCTCAATTATTCCCGAAGGCGCCTCAGCCGAGTTCTT
This sequence comes from Thermodesulfobacteriota bacterium, assembly GCA_034658555.1. Taxonomy (GTDB): domain Bacteria; phylum Desulfobacterota; class Dissulfuribacteria; order Dissulfuribacterales; family UBA3076; genus UBA3076. The sequence goes on from JAYEFH010000024.1 coordinate 4,978, forward strand.
CGGTTTCTACTCAGTGGTTAGCAAGTTCTCAGCAGTCTGGGGGCCATTTATCTTTGCCATTATCCGCCACTGGACCGGCTCGTCCCGAAACGCAATCTTCTCCCTTATCTTTTTCTTCATCCTTGGCATCCTTTTGCTCTCCCTGGTAAACGAGAAAGATGCCCGAAAGGCCGGTGCCGAAATCGTTACTGGATTCGGTGATCGCCCGGATTAGAACGAATACAAGATTTGCTCCTATAGGCTACCCACTTAAGGCGGAACAATCAACGACCTGCCGTTGAGGAAGACAATGAGGTGGATTATATGAGCATTTTTTCAAAGAAATATTCGAATTATACATCCAATGATGACAAGCCTATCAGAACTGCAGGGACTTCAATACAATAGCCCTATTTTTAAAAAGGGGATTTTTTGGCTTGACCAGCTTGCTATTCAAATTGTATCATTCGTGTTAATAGCTTGGAAAGATAGGTAATACATATTATTTAATAAAATATTATCCCTATATAAAAAATACATTTTTTTTGATAAATTGAGGGATTGAGGACAGGAACATTCATATATGCAGAAACAAAAAATAAATAAAATAGTCCTTGCCTATTCAGGCGGACTCGACACATCCGTTATTCTCAAGTGGCTGCAAGAG
>JAYEFH010000025.1:0-5486 GCA_034658555.1 Thermodesulfobacteriota bacterium
TCTGCGGTTAACATAAATGATTCAGGGCAGAAAAAGTGTTAGTGTGTACAGTGAAAAAGGCCGAGAAGTACACCAAGGATACGAAGGAAAAAATAAGAAAGATACAGGCTAAACCCTGAGGATTAATGTGGATGACGAAATGATTCCTGGGATGAATAAGGGCCATGAAGAAATAGCGCAGGAAATTTGCCTTGCTGCGGTAATGATAATGATACAAACTTGATATGATCAGCCAGAGAAAGGCCCTGCGGACTATGCGCTTTTTGCAAAGGGGAACTCCTTCTCACCATTCCCAGAAAAGAACACTAAATGAGCAGCGAACGCAAATCCACAGAAGAGCATCTTCACATTAAAAACTGGCCCGAAGAGGATAGGCCCAGGGAGATGCTTTTGGAGAAAGGTGCGGGATTTTTGAGTGATGCCGCGTTATTGGCTATCCTGCTGAGAACCGGCAGGCATGGGCAGAATGCCATTGCTCTCGCCAGGGAGACGATAAAAAAGTTTGGTGGGCTTCATGGGTTGATGACCGCAACTCAGGAAGATTTATTAGAAATCAAGGGGATAGGAAAGGCAAAAGTAGCCCATATATTAGCTGCAATGGAAATTGTTAAACGCCAGCTCAAGCAGCCGCTGGCAAAGATCAACATTATCGAAAATCCCCAAGATTTGTTTGAATATCTAAAGGTGTCCATGAGTAATCTTTCCCGTGAGGAATTTCGACTCCTCCATCTCAACAGGTCCAAGCACCTGATTGCAGAAGAGGTCCTGTTCCGCGGGACTGTTGATGAATCCTCTATTTATAACGGAATTGATCTGAGAAGAAAAGCACGGCTGGTATGGCAAGCAGTTTGATGTAGGGGCAGACTTTACTCTGTTGTAGAATTCTGACATTGAACTTTAAACTGGTGCAAATTTGACCCAAAAAACAGATCATAGACACGGGCATCGCGGCCGACTTCGAGAGCGCCTTCTCAAAGCTGGACGGCAGGCCTTTGCAGATTACGAACTATTGGAGTTGCTGCTGACCTATGCGATTCCCCAAAGGGATACAAAGCCCATAGCCAAAAGGCTTTTAAAGCGATTTGGTTCTTTTGCAGCCGTATTTGATCAGCCGAGAGAGAGGTTATTGGAAATTGAGGGTGTGGGGCCACAAACATGTACCTTTCTCTTTGCCATCCGGGAATTTTTAGTCAGATATTTGGAACAGGAGGTTGAATATGCCAAAGCGATTTCCTCTCCTGAAGATATCGCCGAGTTTGTACGAACCCATTTAGGCACGGCCCAAAGGGAATGCCTGATGATTCTTTACCTTAATGATGCCAATCGCCTCGCACACCATGTTATAGTTTCTGAAGGCACTGTAGATCGAGCACCATTCTATCCCAGGGAAATTCTTAAGACCGCTTTTCTCCATGATGCGACCGGTATGATAATGGTGCATAATCATCCGAGCGGCGATCCGATTCCTTCTGAAAACGACCACAGAATTACATCCCGGATGGAAAAACTTGCCGCTGAATTCGAGATTAAAGTCTATGACCATTTGATTGTGACACCGCACAAGGTCTTCAGCCTCAAGACAGGGAGGTTGTTATGAGTAATTTCGATTTTCTCTCACCAACCTGGCCTGTGCTTGCTGGCCTGTGCGGTTTGGCAGAAAAAAACCTATATATCGATCCCAACACATCCCTCATAAAACTGCGCATGTTTGCGGAAATCCTGGCAAGGTATCTCCTCGCTTATGAAAATCACGAAGACCCATTAGATGGAAAGCAGATTTCAAGAATCAATTTATTGAACAGTAATGGCACTATTCCTGAACCATTGATTCCACTTTTTCACTCTTTAAGGAAAACAGGGAATAAGGCAACCCATGAAGTCTATGGCACAACGGAGGAGGCACAAACCCATTTGCAGTTTGCCTTCCGTTTGGCAGCCTGGTTCAGACAAACCTACGGCGATGGAGAATATAGTTATCAGGATTTTATCCCGCCGGAACAGCCCTCGGATGATGCTGAACAACTCACCGCTTTTAGGCAGAAACTTAATCGGCGCTCCGCACAGTTAGAAGTAGTTCAAGACAGTCTTCAAAAGGAACTTGAAACTCTAAAATCATTAGATCTGTCGGAAAAAACAAAAGCAGCCCGCCGTAAGCTTTCGGCTCGCGCTGCCAACGAAATGAATCTTTCAGAGTCCGAGACTCGTCGTTTGATAGACCAGCAGTTGAGTGCTGGCGGCTGGCAAGCGGACACACAGAATCTGCGCTATGCAAAAGGAGCCCGCCCGGAAAAGGGGACATGCAAAGCCATTGCTGAATGGCCTACGACTTCGGGACCGGCGGATTATGCGCTGTTTGTGGGGATTAATCTGGTCGGTGTTGTTGAGGCCAAGAAAAAGGCAAAGGATGTGGTGTCGGATCTAAGGCAGGCCAAGCGTTATGCCAGCGATGTCGAAATCAAAGGGGAAGAGCGTTTTCTATGCGGCCCCTGGGGAGAATATAGGGTGCCGTTGCTTTTTGTTACTAATGGACGGCCATATCTGAAACAATTGGAACAAAAGTCAGGAATATGGTTTCTGGATGGACGACGGCCTGCCAATCATCCAAGGCCATTGCACGCCTGGTATACCCCGCAGGGGGTTATAGAACTTTTGCAACAGGACCAGGATAAGGCGGAGTCTGAACTCAAGAAAGAACCTTTTGATTACCTCGGATTGCGGGATTATCAGGTTTGCGCTGTTCAGAAAACGGAAGAGGCACTTGAAAAGGGAAAACGGGCCATGCTGCTTGCCATGGCAACCGGAACGGGAAAGACCCTTACGGCCATTGCCTTGCTTTACCGGCTGATCAAAACCAGTCGATTTCGTCATATTTTGTTCTTAGTGGACCGCAATGCCCTTGGCTTGCAGGCAGAAGATAAATTTAAAGAAACCAGGCTTGAAGACCTTCAGACCTTTGACCAGATCTTTGATCTGAAAGGGGTTAAAACAACCAAACCCGAAGAGACCACACGGGTTCATATATCCACGGTACAGGGAATGATCCGTCGCATAATGTTCAATGTCAATGATGATGCTATTCCCTCTATAGATCAGTATGACTGTATTGTAGTGGATGAAGCCCACCGGGGTTATACTCTCGATAAAGAATTGGGTGAAGTGGAAATCCTCTACCGTGATGAAAGGGACTACATCAGTAAATACCGCAGGGTGTTGGAATACTTTGATGCCGTAAAAATAGGGCTTACAGCAACCCCTGCCCCACACACTGTCGAGATATTTGGAAAGCCCGTTTACACTTACAGCTATCGGGAGGCTGTTATTGATGGTTGGCTTGTGGACCACGAACCACCACACCAAATCGAGACCAGACTCAAAAAGGAAGGAATAACCTGGAAGAAAGGGGATACAGTTCCGGTTTATGACCCTGCTACCCAGCTAATCACCAATATTGAAGATATCCCGGATGATCTCACCTTGGATATCGAACACTTTAACAAGCTGGTTATTACAGAGAATTTCAATCGCACGGTCGCTAAAGTATTGGTCCGGGAACTCAATCCGTATGGAGAAGAAAAGACCCTGATTTTTGCTACAACTGACGACCACGCCGACCTTGTGGTTCAAATTCTGAAGGAAGAGTTTGAAAAAGAAATGGGGGAAGTGGATGACGATGCCATTGAGAAAATAACCGGGTCCATCGACAAACCCATTGAAATGATCCTCAAGTTCAAGAACGAGAAATTCCCAACCATAGCGGTCACTGTGGACCTTTTGACCACCGGAATTGATGTACATGAAATTTGCAACCTTGTCTTCTTGCGCCGGGTCCGTTCCCGCATTCTGTATGAGCAGATGTTAGGACGGGCAACCAGGCGTTGCGATAGAATAAGAAAAGACCATTTCAATATTTATGATGCAGTTGGTCTTTATGAGGCCCTTCAGCCGGTAACCAATATGAAGGCAGTAGCGCCCGGCCCAACTGTTACCTTTCACCAACTGGTGAAAGAGCTTTCTTCCGTGGAATCCGAGGTCCACCAGAAACACATCATTGAGCAGTTGATCGCAAAACTTCAGAAAAAAGCCCGCTCCATGGACGAGAAGGAACGTGAGGCATTTGAAACCCTTTCAGGAGATGAAACGCTTCAACAATTGATTAAATCCCTCAAAGGAGAGGATATCAAGCGAGTTATGGGCATCATAAAAGGGAAGCAGAACCTTTTAGCCTTTTTAGACGAAAACCGTTATCAGCCGCGTAAGCAATTCATCTCTCGCCACGAAGATGAGTTGCTCTCCCATAAGCGAGGCTTTGGCAAGGGAGAAAAACCTGACGATTACCTCAACGAATTCAAAGCATTTATCTTAGACAATATGAACAAGATTCCGGCATTGGCTATTATCTGCCAGCGACCCCGCGAGCTAACCCGACAGGGGCTGAAAGAGTTGAAGCTGGCCCTCGACCAGCATGGCTACACAGAACCAAACCTGCGGACCGCGTGGCGAGAATGGAAAAACGAGGATATCACTGCCGATATCATTTCCTTTATCCGGCGGCAGGCACTGGGTGATCCTTTGGTCAGTCATGAAGACCGGATTCGTAAGGCCATGAAAAAGGTGTATGGTCTTGAAAAGTGGACAAAGATACAAAGACAGTGGCTGGAACGTATTGAAAAGCAATTGATTGCGGAAACGGTCTTTGAGCGGGAAGACTTTGACAAGGGCGCTTTCAAAGACCATGGCGGTTTCCACCGGCTGAACAGAATTTTCCATGGAAACCTCAATACGGTTTTGGATAAAATCAATAACGCTCTTTATCCTGAAGAAAGGAATTATGCGTGAACACACAGGAAATCGTTCAAAAATTATGGAATCTCTGCGATGTGCTAAGAGATGATGGCATTACATATCATCAGTATGTAACCGAACTTACCTACATCCTTTTCCTTAAGATGGCCAAGGAGACCGGGGCTGAAAAGAATATCCCTGTAAAATACAGGTGGGACGATCTCTCAGGCAAAAAAGGGATTGAACTCAAGCGGTTTTACAAGAAGCTCTTAAGCCACCTTGGTGAAGAGGGAAAAGGCAGGATTAAAGAGATTTATGCCAATGCCGGAACCAATATTGATGAACCCAAAAACCTGGAAAAAATCATCCGCTCAATTGACGGCCTGGACTGGTACAGCGCAAAACATGAAGGCCTCGGCGACCTTTACGAAGGGCTTTTAGAGAAGAACGCAAATGAGAAAAAGTCAGGCGCCGGTCAGTATTTTACACCTCGCCCTCTCATCAATGTCATGGTGCGGCTTGTCAAACCCCGGCCCGGTGAAAGGTGCGGTGATCCGGCCTGCGGAACTTTTGGATTCATGATTGCCGCCGACCGGTATATCAAAGATAAGACAGATGAGCTTTTCGATCTGAAGGAAGCACAACAGCGATTCCAGCGAAGAGAGGCGTTCAGCGGTATGGAACTGGTACAGGATGCCTATCGC